>JAUYAJ010000016.1 GCA_030693565.1 Rubrivivax sp. | reverse complement strand
GCACCGACGGCGTGCTCAAGGTGCACCGCATCGTCGCCGCCACCGACTGCGGCCACGCCGTCAACCCGCAGCAGATCGAGGCCCAGGTCGAAGGCTCTTTCGTCTACGGGCTGACGGCGGCGCTGTACGGCGAATGCACGCTGAAGGACGGCCAAATCGAGCAGGACAATTTCCACACCTACCCGATGATGCGCATCCACGAGATGCCCAAGGTCGAGACCGTCATCGTGCCCAGCGGCGGCTTCTGGGGCGGGGTCGGCGAGCCGACCATCGCGGTGGCCGCGCCGGCGGTGCTGAACGCGATCTTCGCCGCCACCGGCAAGCGCATCCGCGATCTGCCGCTCAAGCACCACAGCCTGAAGCGGGCGTGACCGCAGCAGCGACCGTGGCCTGGCTTGGCGCTTTGCTGGCTGTCGCCCCCGCGGCGGCGCGGGCAGCGCCGCCGGTCGCCTACGAGGTGGTTGGCGACGCCATCCCGGCGCCGCTGTCCGGCCAGCCCGGCGACACGGCGCGCGGCCGCGCCATCGTCGCCGACCGCCAGGCCGGGCTGTGCCTGCTGTGCCACAGCGGGCCCATTCCCGAAGAGCGCTTCCAGGGCAACCTGGCGCCCAGCCTGGCAGGCGCCGGCAGCCGCTGGTCGGCCGGCCAGCTGCGCTTGCGCATCGCCGACAGCCGGCGCCTGAACCCGGACAGCCTGATGCCGGCGCTGCACCGCAGCGAGGGCTTGCAGCGCGTCGGCCGCGCCTGGCAAGGCCGGCCGGTGCTCGACGCCCAGCAGGTCGAAGACGTGGTCGCCTTCCTGCAGACGCTGCGCGACTGAGATGGTGATTCAACGTCGCCAGATCGTGCTCGCCGGCGCCCTGGCGGTGATGCGGCCGCTGGGCGCCACCCCCGAGGCGCTGCAGGCGGCGGTGCGCGACTTCGTCGGCAGCGCGCCGCTGCGCGACGGCCGCATCCGGCTCGATGTCGCGCCGCTGGTCGAGAACGGCAACACCGTGCCGCTGACGGTGACGGTCGACAGCCCGATGACGGCCGCCGATCATGTGCGCACGATCGTGATCTTCAACGAGCTCAACCCGCAGCACGACGTCGCGCTGTTCGAACTCGGCCCGCGCGCCGGCCGCGCCACCGTGGCCACGCGCATCCGGCTGGCGACCTCGCAGAAACTGGTGGCGCTGGCGCGGTTGAGCGACGGCAGCTGCTGGCGCCACCAGGTCGAAGTGGTGGTCACGCTGGCCGCCTGCGTGGAAGGCTGAGCATGACGACGCGCGCGCTGATCCACATGAACAGAACGGCAGGCCGCGGCGACATCGTCGACATCCGCACCACCATCGCCCACGCGATGGAAACCGGCTACCGGCGCGGCAGCGACGGCGCCATGCAGGCGCGCAACATCATCCGCCGCTTCGAATGCCGCTACGACGGCGTGCTGGTGTTCGCCGCCGACCTGCACCCGGCCATCGCCGCCAACCCCTTCATCGCCTTCAGCACCGTGGCCACGGCCAGCGGCGTGCTCAGCTTCAGCTGGCGCGGCGACCAGGGTTTCGCCCACACCGAAAGCGTGACGCTGACCGTCACATGAAGCGCGCCGCGGCGCTGGTCGGGCTGTGTCTGGCGGCAGCGGTGCAGGCCGAGCCGCGGCGGAGCAGCTTCGACTTCATGACCCCCGCCACCCAGGCGATGCAGCGCGACGACACGCTCAACCCCGGCATGCTGTGGGTGGCCGATGGCGCGCAGCAGTGGTCAGCAGTGCCGCGGCCGGGCACAAGCAGCTGCGCCGACTGCCATGGC
>JAUYAJ010000009.1 GCA_030693565.1 Rubrivivax sp. | reverse complement strand
TGGTGCCCAGCACCTTCTCCGGGTGGTCCTTCCAGATGTCCTGGGTGGTGACCGCGGTGATGCCGATGCCGTCCATGATGGCGCGGTGGCCCCAGGGCTCGCCGACGCAAAAGCCGTCCATGTTGCCCACCCGCATGTTGGCCACCATCTGCGGCGGCGGCACGGTGATGACCTTGGCGTCTCTCATCGGGTTGATGCCGGCCGCAGCGAGCCAGTAGTACAGCCACATCGCGTGGGTGCCGGTCGGGAAGGTCTGGGCGAAGGTGTATTCGCGCTTGTCGGCCGCCATCACCTTGGCCAGGCTGGCGCCGTCGACCGCGCCTTTGTCGGCCAGCTTCTTGCCCAGCGTGATCGCCTGGCCGTTGTGGTTCAGCGTCATCAGCGCCGCCATGTCTTTCTTCGGCCCGCCCACGCCCAGGTGCACGCCGTAGATCAGGCCGTACAGCACATGCGCCATGTCGAGCTCGCCATTGACCAGCTTGTCGCGCACGCCGGCCCAGGAGGCTTCCTTGGTCGGGATGATCTTGATGCCGTACTTTTCGTCGAACTTCAGCACCGAGGCCATCACCACCGAAGCGCAGTCGGTCAGCGGGATGAAGCCGATGCGCACCTCCTTCTTCTCCGGTGCGTCGGACCCGGCGGCCCAGACGCCGCTGTGGCTGGCGGCACCGACGGCCAGCGCCGCCCCACCCTTGATGAAACCGCGCCGTTGTTCGCTCATCAGACCCTCACGCACTGTCATCGCTGCACCTCAAAAAAAATGGCGTCTCGACCCCGCCCACCGCAGCGCGGTGAACCGGGTCGGACGCCGTTGTCCGAACTACTTTGGGGCGGTCGCCACGCCGTTGTGGCGCCCGCAGAACACTAAGCAGCAAGCGTGCCAGGTCGCGGCATTCAGGCCGGCGTGCCGGGGTCGGCGAGCAAGGCGTGGGCTTCGATGACACGCTGTGCCAGCTCGTGCAGCTTGAGCCCGCGGTCCATCGCCAGCCGGCGCAGCCGCGCATGGGCGGCGGGTTCGGCCAGCCCGGCGCTGTGCATCAGCAGCCGCTTGGCCTGCTCGACCGCCTTGCGCTGCACCAGTTCGGACTGCGCCGCGTCCAGTTGCGCACGCAAGGCGGCGTCCTGCTCGTAGCGCGCGATCGCCACCTGCAGCAACGACGCCAGCCGCTGCGGCTGCAGGCCCGCCACCACGTAGGCGCTGACGCCGGCCTTGAGCGCCCGCTGCATCGGCCCCGCCGCGCCGTCTTCGGCAAACACCACCACCGGGCGCGGGTTGCGGCTCGACAGCAAGGCCAGGTGCTCAAGCGTGTCGCGCGTCGGCGACTCGCTGTCGACGATGACGACATCGGGCGCAAGCCGCTGCACGCAGTCGTGAATCAGCACCGCGGCGTCGATCACGCCGACCACTTCGCAGCCCTGGCGCGCGAGCTCGTCGCCGATCAAGCCGACCCGGTGCGCACCATCGTCGATCAGCAGCACGCGCAGCGGCGGCGTGGTGGACGGTGCGGGCGTGGTGGGGGTTTGCATGTCATGCATTTGCCCCGTGCAGAAGCAATTGCCGTGCCGAGCAAGGGCCTGGGTCGACCGCCCCGCGGACAGGCCAGCCGCTGAGTCCGGCCGAACGCGCGTCCCGCTGCTGTCAGCTGAGGCCGCGCGCCAGCGCCGGCAGGCGCTCGAACCAGGGCTGGGCTTGCTCGAGCTGGGTGGCCAGCTGCAGCAGCGTGGCTTCGTCGCCCATGCGACCGACGAACTGCACGCCCAGCGGCAAGCCGTCGGCGGTCCAGTGCAGCGGCACGCTCATCGCCGGCGTGCCGGTCAGGTTGGCGAGCTGGGTGAAGGGGAAATGCGCCAGGTTGTCACGCGCGATCTGCTCGATCGCGCCTTTCAAGGCGCCGGTGCGCGCCAGCAGCCCGAGCAGCCCGGTCTTGAGCAGCAGCGCCAGCAGGCGCTGCTGGCCGGCCGGCGGATCGACCGCGCCATGCGCCACCGGCGGCCCGGCCAGCGTCGGCGT
>JAUYAJ010000008.1 GCA_030693565.1 Rubrivivax sp. | reverse complement strand
CAGAAGGCGCGGGCGTCGCCTTCTGCCGCCCACACTCCTAGCCGGCCGCCGGCTTCACAGCCGCGCGCCGCCGTAGCGCTGCGTCAGCACGTCCTGAAGTGTCTGCACGACGTCGAAGGCGTCCTTGAGCTGGCTGCGCTCGAAGTTCGACAACTCGTCGAGGGCGAGGAAGTTGTCCGCCGCCACGCCGCGCGCGATTTGCCAGGCCTGGTGGCGGATGCGCAGCGCGGCCAGGAATTCGAGCGCGTCGCGCAGGTCGTGGGCGCCGCGCTCGCTGATCTCCTGGCTGTCGGCCGCCACCAGCAGCCGCTCATGGGTGTTGACGGCCTCGTGGCCGCCGGCCAGCGCGTAGACGCGCGCCAGATCGACGATGGGCACGATGCCGCTGTGCTTGAGGTCGATGGTGCCGCGGTGCTCTCCGCTGCGCGCCACCGAGATGCCGCCGAACAAGCCCAGCGGTGGCCGGTGCGTCAAGGCGTTGGCCACCATGTGGGCCAGGAAGATGCCGTTGCCGCGCGTTTGCGCCAGCACCTCGCGGCGCAGGCCGTCCATCAGTTCGGCGCGGCCGGCGATGCAGCGCATGTCGAAGAACACGCAGGTCAGCATCAAGGCCTTGGGCTCGGGCTCCTGGGTCCAGCCGCGGAAGTACTGCAGCCAGCGCCGGCGCGGCTGACGCCAGCGGTCGGTCATCGCCATCATCTCGCCCGGGCAGTGCACGTAGCCGCAGGTGTCCAGGCCGTCGCAGACGAAGCGCGTCAGCTGCTTGAAGTAGCTGCCGTGCTCGGCTTCGTCGTAGCGGTCGTCGAGGATCAGGCCGTTGTCCTGGTCGGTCTTTGCGCTCTGTTCGTTGCGCGCCTGCGAGCCGGCGGCGACCCAGGCGTAGTCCAGCGGCGCCGCGCCGAACCGGGCCTCGCCCAGCTGCAGCAGTCGGCAGGTCAGCGCGTCGGTGACGGCGGTGATGATGTGTCCGCTGCTGTAGGCGCTGGCGCCGGCCGCGGCCAGGTTCTGCTGCAGCTGCTTGACGCGTGCGGCGACCCGGGCCAGGCCTTCGATCTCGGTTTGCCGGTAGACGTCGCCGACCAGGAACACCGCCGAGGTGCTGTGCTGCTCGGCCAGGTCGGTGGCGGTGATCATGCCGGCGACACGCTGGCCGTCGAGCACCGGCACATGGTGGATGTTGTGGCGTGCCATCAGCAGCTGGGCGTCGAAAGCCGGGCTGTTGATGGCGATGCTGAACGGCGCGATGGTGGCGATCTCGTGGATCGGGCGCGCGCTGTCCAGGCCGGCGGCGAGCGCACGGTTGCGCAGGTCGCGGTCGGTGACGAGACCGAACAAGTGCTCACGCTCGACGATCAGCACCGACGACACCCGGCGCTCGCACATCAGCTGCGCCGCCTCGCGGATCGAGATCGTCGGCGGCACCGTGATCGGTTCGCGCTTGAGCAAGGCGCGCACCGGCGTCGTCAGCAAGTTGGGCTGGCTGAGCTCGGTGGCGCTGGTGTGGGCGGGTGCCAGGTGGCAGCCGACCAAGGGCTGGGCGGCGCACAAGGCCATGACGTCGGCCGCCGCCAGCCAGGCTAGTTCGCAGTCGCTGCCGGCCTGCGCCGACCAGTGTGCGGCGTCGTTGAAAGGCGGCGCGCCATGGCCGAAGAGCGCGCCTGGCTGGAGCGTGACAAGGCCGGCGCGCGCCGGCGCCAACAAGTTGACGCTGCCGCTGAGCAGCAGCCACAGGCGGCTGGCGAGCTGGCCCGGTGCTGCCAGCGTGTCGCCGGCGCGAGCCGCTTGCAGCTTGAAGTGGCCTGCCCATTCGGCGCGCGCGGCGGCGTCCAGCGACTGCAAGGCGGGCAGACGCGACAAGGCCGCGGCGAGTGGGTCGGGCGAGTCGGTGCGGGGCATGGTGGGCTACCTTGCGGGCCTGGGGCGTTGATGGCGACTCAGGATCCGCGCCGGATCGCACGGCGCGGCGGGGTCTGATGCAGTATGCACGGCCGCGCAGTGGCAGACTGCCGGCACTCGCCCGACGGAGTCCGCCGACCTTCATGAACGATCCCCACAACCGCATTGCGCTGGTCACCGGCGCCGGCAGCGGCATTGGCCGGGCCACCGCGCTCGCGCTGGTGGCCGACGGCTGGCGGGTCATCTTCACGGGCCGCCGGCTTGAGGCGCTGCGTGAGTCGATCGTCCAGGCTGGCGACCCCTTTGGCGACATCGACGCGCGCGCGCTGGCGGCGCCGGCCGATGTCACGCGGCCCGACTCGGTGTCGGCCTTGTTCGACTTCGTGCGTGCGCGTTTCGGCCGCCTCGACCTGTTGTTCAACAACGCCGGCATCTTCACCCCAAGCGTGCCGCTGGAAGACCTGCCGCATGGGCAGTGGAGTGCCGCCGTCGACACCAACCTGACCGGTGCCTTCCTGTGCACACAGCAGGCGTTCCGGATCATGAAGGCGCAGCGGCCGCGCGGCGGGCGCATCATCAACAACGGTTCGATCTCGGCCCATGCGCCGCGGCCGCAGTCGGTGGCCTACACGGCGACCAAGCATGCGATGACCGGGTTGACCAAGGCGGCGGCGCTGGACGGCCGCCAGCACGACATCGCGGTCGGCCAGATCGACATCGGCAACGCCGTCACCGGGCTGTCCGAGGGCATTGGCGCGGGCATCCTGCAAGCCGACGGCAGCCTCCAAGGCGAGCCGCGCATCGACGTCGCGCACGCCGCCAAGGCGGTGGTGCAGATGGCGGCATTGCCGCTCGACGCCAACGTGATGTTCATGATGCTGATGGCGACCAAGATGCCCTTCGTCGGCCGCGGCTGACGCCGGCGGATGGGCGTCCGTCACTCGGCGTGACGGACGTAGATGTCGGTGTCGGGCAGGGCGCGGCGCAGGGTCTGGAAGGCCTGCTCGGCCAGCGCCATCGCCGGTCCGCAATGGGGCGCGAAGCTCACCGTCAGTTCGGCCTCGCCGCCTTCGATGCGCAGCGACTTTACGAGCTGCAAGTCGACGATGCTGCGGCCGGCGCCGCTGTCCACCACCTGCCTCAGCGAGGCCATCACCAGGCGGATCTGTTCGTCGGCGCCGCTCAGCACCGGGCTCGGGCAGCGTGGGCCCATGGCGGTGACGGCGCAGCCACCTTGCGGCTGAATCATGATCGTGCGCGAATGCTCCTTCATGGCGTCACTGTGCCAGATGCGCCGGCGCGTGGCTTGACTTTCATCAGGTGCCGCCGGATCGTCGCCCGGCGCGATCCGCAAGCGAACAGGCCCCGCGCAGCGGGGCCTGAAGCGAGCGGGCGGTGCGGCGCGACAGCGCCGGCGCGGTCAGATCTGCGGCGCGCGATGGCCGGTGATGACGACGACCTGGTTGTCCACCGGCGCGTGGGCGGCGGCCAGGGTGGTGGCCGTTTCGGCTGCCGGGCTGGCGAGGTGGTCGACGCCGCCGAGCATGATCAAGGTCGCCAGCGTGGCGAGGCCCAGGGCGGTGGCGCGGTGGCTGAAGGTGTTGAACATGTGGCTCTCCTTGGGGTTCACTGAAGGTGTTGGCTTGAGTGAACTTTAGGAGGCCGCGGCGAGCGCGCCAACCGCATTGCGACGAGCCGCAGCCTGGCGGGACCGAGCTGCGCTGAGGGCCGACGGACGGGTTGCCCGCCGGCACCGATCCAGCGCCAGTCAGCCGCCGAACAAGGCCTGGTGCTGGTCGCGCAGCAGATTCTTCTGCACCTTGCCCATGGTGTTGCGCGGCAGATCGGCTTGCACGAACACCTGCTTGGGCACCTTGAAGTTGGCGATGCGCGACTTCAGCGAAGCGATGACCGCGCTGGCGTCCACGGCCATGCCCGGGCGTGGCACGACGACGGCGACGCCGACTTCGCCGAAGTCGGGGTGGGGCACGCCGACGACCGCGCTCTCGGCGACGCCGGGCAACTCGTTGATGAAGCCTTCGATCTCGGCCGGGTAGACGTTGTAGCCACCGCTGATGATCAAGTCCTTGCTGCGGCCGACGATGGTGACGACGCCGCTGCTGTCAACGCGGCCGACGTCGCCGGTGCGGAACCAGCCGTCGGCGCTGAATTCGGCAGCGGTTTTCTCGGGCATGCGCCAATAGCCTTTGAAGATGTTCGGCCCGCGCACCTCGATGCCGCCGACCTCGCCGGCGGGCAGGTCCAGGCCTTGCTCGCCGCGCACGCGCAGCGACACGCCGGGCAGCGCCGGGCCGACGGTGCCGCCGCGCCGCGCCGATTCCGGGCGGTAGGGGTTGGAGGTCAGCATCGCGGTCTCGCTCATGCCGTAGCGCTCGAGGATCGTGTGGCCGCTGCGTTCGCGCCATTCGTTGAAGGTCTCGATCAGGAGCGGCGCCGAGCCGCTGATGAACAGCCGCATCCGGCTGCAGGCCTTGCGCGTCAGCGCCGGCTCGCCGAGCAAGCGCACGTAGAGCGTGGGCACGCCCATGAAGACGGTGGCTTCGGGCAGGCGCGCGGCCACTGCCTTGGGGTCGAAGCGCGCGAACCAGATCATCTTGCTGCCGTTGAGCAGCGGGCCATGCGAGGCGACGAAGAGGCCGTGGACGTGGAAGATCGGCAGCGCGTGGATCAGCACGTCGCCCTTGACCCAGCCCCAGTGCGTCTGCAGCACCTGGGCATTGCTCAGCAGGTTGCCATGGCTGAGCATCGCACCCTTGCTGCGCCCGGTGGTGCCACTGGTGTAGAGGATGGCTGCCAGGTCGTCGGCCTGGCGCAGCGCCGGCGTGTGGCGGTCGGACTGCAGCGCAGCGCGGCTCAGCAAGCTGCCACTGCGGTCGTCACCGAGCGTGAAGACATGGCCGGTGCCGGCCTGGAAGGCGATCTTGCTGACCCAGCCGAAGTTCCTCGGCGCGCACACCACCACCGCCGGCTCGGCGTTGCCGATGAAGTACTCGATCTCGCTGGCCTGGTAGGCGGT
>JAUYAJ010000007.1 GCA_030693565.1 Rubrivivax sp. | reverse complement strand
AATTCAAGACCAAGGCGGGACGGCTGTCGCCGTACTTCTTCAACGCCGGTCTGTTCGATGACGGGGCCAAGCTGGGCCGCCTGGCTTCATTCTATGCACGCCGCCTGCTGGGCAGCGGGCTGGCCTTCGACATGCTGTTCGGCCCCGCCTACAAAGGCATCACGCTGGCGGCGGCGGTGGCCATCGAGCTGGCGCGGCTGGGCCGCAACGTGCCTTTCGCCTACAACCGCAAGGAAGCCAAGGACCATGGCGAAGGCGGGCTGCTGGTCGGCGCGCCGCTGGCCGGGCGTGTGCTCATCATCGACGACGTCATTTCCGCCGGCACCTCGGTGCGCGAGTCGATTGCGATGATCAGCGCCGCCGGAGCCACGCCTTGCGGCGTCGCCATCGCCCTGGATCGCCAGGAAAAGGCCACTGAAGGCGGCCGCGACGTCGAGTGGTCGGCGGTGCAGCATGTGACCACTGAACTCCAGCTCGAGGTGGTGGCGGTGGCCACACTGCGCGACTTGCTGCACTACCTGCAGTCGGGCCAGGACCCGGCCTTGCAGGCCGCGGCGGCGCCGGTGCAGGCCTACCGTGACCGCTACGGTGTCTGACATGTTGAGCGCTCGCGCCTCGACTGGACTGCTCGGCCGGCGCGCTGCCGCCGTGCTGCTGGCGCTGGCCGGTGCGGCAGCGGCGGCGCAGACGCCAGCGCCGGCAGCCGCGGGCATTTACACCTGCGTCGACGACAAGGGCCGGCGGCTGACCGCCGACCGCCCGATCGCCGAGTGCAGCGCCAAGGAGCAGCGCATCCTCAACCGCGATGGCTCACTGCGCGCCATCCACCCGCCCACGCTGACCGCCGAAGAGCGCAGCGAGCGTGAGGCGCGCGAGCGCCGCGCCGCCGAGTTGCGGGCGACGCTGGCCGACGCGGTGCGCCGCGATCGCAACCTGGTCACCCGCTACCCGAACGAGGATTCGCACCTGCGCGCCCGCGAGGCTGCGCTCGACACGGTGCGGCTGGCAATGAAGGCCTCAGAGGCCCGGCTGCGCGAGCTCGGCGCCGAGCGCAAGCCGCTGCGCGACGAAGCCGAGTTCTACAAAGATCGGCCGCTGCCGCCCAAGCTCAAAGGCCAGCTCGACGCCAACGAAGCCGCCGCCGCCGCCCAGCGCGCGGCGACCGCGAATCAGCAGATCGAACTCGAACGCATCAGCCGCATTTACGACGTCGAACTCGATCGGCTGCGCAAGCTCTGGGCCGGCGCACCGCCAGGTTCGCTGGGGCCACTGGCCGGCGCCGACAGCGACGCCGTGGTGCCGGCGCGGCGCTGACTGCGGCGACGCGGCTCAGCCGAGCCGGCGCCGCAGCAAGTCGCCGGCCTGGGCTGGGTTGGCCTTGCCTTTGCTGGCTTTCATCACCTGGCCGACGAGGGCGTTGAAGGCCTTGTCCTTGCCGGCGCGGAACTCGTCGACCGACTTGGCGTTGGCGGCGATGACGGCGTCGACGATCGCTTCGAGGGCGGCGCTGTCGTCCATCTGCCGCAGGCCCAGGCTGTCGACGAGGGCGTCGACTTCGCTGCCGGCGCCGGTCCACAAGGCGTCGAAGACCTGGCGCGCGCCGCTGTTGGACAGCGTGCCGTCGGCGACGCGGCGGATCAGCGCGGCCAGTGTGGCGGCGCTGATCGGCATCTCGGCGATGCTGGCGCCGGCGCTGTTCAGGCGTTTGGAGACCTCGCCCATCAGCCAGTTGGCCGCCAGCTTGGGCTGGCCGCAGCCGTCGCGCACGGCCTCGTAGCAGCGGGCGAAAGGCTGGCTCTGGGTCATCAACGCGGCGTCGGCGGCGGCCAGGCCGTCGTCGCGCTGCAGCCGCGCGGCCATCGCCGCCGGCAGCTCCGGCATCGCGGCGCGCACGGCGTTGACCCATTCGGGGCCGATCACCAGCGGCGGCAGGTCGGGGTCGGGGAAGTAGCGGTAGTCGTGCGCGTCTTCCTTGCTGCGCATCGCCCGCGTCTCGCCGCTGTCGGGGTTGAACAGCACCGTGGCTTGCTCGATTGCCAGGCCGTCTTCAAGGCGGTCGATCTGCCACTGGACTTCGAAGTCGATCGCCTGCTGCATGAAGCGAAAGCTGTTCAGGTTCTTGATCTCGCGCCGCGTGCCCAGCGGCGCGCCGGGCTTGCGCACCGAGACGTTGGCGTCGCAGCGGAAACTGCCTTCTTGCATGTTGCCGTCGCACACGCCCAGCCACACCACCAGCGCGTGCAAGGCCTTGGCGTATTCCACCGCTTCGGCGGCCGAGCGCATGTCAGGTTCGGTGACGATTTCCAGCAGCGGCGTGCCGGCGCGGTTGAGGTCGATGCCGGTCTGGCCGTGGTAGTCCTCGTGCAGCGACTTGCCGGCGTCGTCTTCGAGGTGGGCGCGCGTCAGCCGCACCGTGCGTACGGCGCCGTCGAGCATGAACTCGACATGGCCGCCCTGCACCACCGGGATCTCGTACTGGCTGATCTGGTAGCCCTTGGGCAGGTCGGGGTAGAAGTAGTTCTTGCGGGCGAAGATCGACAGCGGCGCGATCTTCGCGCCCACCGCCAGCCCGAGGCGGATCGCAAGCTCGACGGCGCCGCGGTTGAGCACCGGCAGCGTGCCGGGCAAGGCCAGGTCGACGGCGCAGGCCTGGGTGTTGGGCGCGGCGCCGAAGGCGGTGCTGGCACCGCTGAAGATCTTGCTGCGCGTGGACAGCTGGGCGTGGGTTTCCAGGCCGATGACGACCTCGTGACCGCGGATCAGGAGTGGGGCGGCCATGCTCAGGTCTCCTGGCGCGCTGCGCCCGGCTGGCGGGCGTGGAAGTCGGTGGCCTGCTGCAGCGCGTGGGCGGCGTGCAGGAGCTGGCCTTCGGTGAAGTAGTTGCCGATCAGCTGCAGGCCGACGGGCAGGCCGGCGTCGCCAAAGCCGGCCGGCACGCTCATGCCTGGCAGGCCGGCCAGGCTGGCGGGCAGGGTGAAGATGTCGGCCAGATAGGCTTTCACCGGGTCGTCGCCTTTCTCGCCCAGCTTCCAGGCCACTGTCGGCGCCACCGGGCCGGCGATCAGGTCGCAGGCCTGGAAGCAGGCCTGGAAGTCGTCGGCGATCATGCGACGCAGCTTTTGGGCCTGCAGGTAGTAGGCGTCGTAGTAGCCGTGGCTGAGCACGTAGGTGCCGATCATGATGCGGCGCTTGACCTCGGCGCCAAAGCCTTCGGCGCGTGTGCGCTTGTACATGTCGAGCAAGTCGCCATGCTGGGCGGCGCGGTGGCCGAACTTGACGCCGTCGAAGCGGCCCAGGTTGGAGCTGGCCTCGGCCGGGGCGATGATGTAGTAGACCGGGATCGACAGCTCGGTGCGCGGCAGGCTGACGGGCACCA
>JAUYAJ010000003.1 GCA_030693565.1 Rubrivivax sp. | reverse complement strand
CCACCGCCACCGGCACGGGCGGCGGCGCTGCCGCCGGCGCTTGGTCACTGCGTTCCGGCGCAGGCGTCTGCAGCTCGGCACCGGCAAGCGCAGCGTCAGCCGGCGGCGACACCTCGCCCGCGCCGGCATCGGCCTTCTTGCGCGGCGCGCGACGACGTCGCGGCGCCGGTTCGGCAGCGGCGCCTTCAGCGTCAGGAGTCGGCGTCTGGGGGAGGTCGTCGTCGTTCAGATTCATGCGGGTGTGTCGGTGGGTGTGTCGGTGGGAATGTGCGCGTCGGCGCTCGGCTCGGCGGGGCCGCCAGGCTGTTTGCCGGCATCGTTCTCGGGTTCGGCGTCAATGCCAGATGCCGCCGCCGGCGCGGCGTCGTCCTCCGCTGCGTCGAGTGGCAGGCTGGCCTGGCCATCGTCGATCAGCGAGCCCTGGCCTGCCGCGGCCAGCGACTCCAGCAGCCCGGCCGGGCCGGCGCCCGTGGCGTCGATCGGCGGCAAACGATCCAGGCTGGCCAGGCCCAGGTCGTCGAGAAACTGTCGCGTCGTCGCATACAGCGCCGGCCGTCCCGGCGCCTCGCGGTAGCCGATGGCTTCGATCCAGCCCCGGTCCTCGAGTTGCTTGACGATCTGGCTGCTGACAGTGACGCCGCGGATGTCTTCGATGTCGCCGCGCGTCACCGGCTGGCGGTAGGCGACGATGGCCAGCGTCTCCATCGCCGCGCGCGAATAGCGCGGCGGCTTCTCGGGATGCAGGCGGTCGAGGAACAGCCGCATCTCGGGCCGGCTCTGGAAACGCCAGCCACTGGCCAGCGCGACCAGCTCGACGCCACGGCCACGCCAGTCCTGCACCAGCTCGTCGAGCAGGTTGCGCAAGGTATCTGCACCGACCTCGTCGTCGAACAAGGCTTTCATCTCGCGCACAGGCAGGGGTGCCTGGGCGCAGATGAGCGCGGTCTCGAGGACACGTTTGGCGTCCGTTGTATTCATGGCCTGCGGTTCAGGTAGGCCACCGTCCGGGCGGCGGCTACGGGTGTCAATCAGCCTGGCGGCACCACGGCGCGTCCGGCTTTCGGACGCGGTGCGGCGCCAAGGGTCTGGAACGCTGCTGTCGGTCGCCGGGGTGCGAATCGCACGAACCTGGGCGCCGGGGCTGTCGTGTCGGTCGGGCCTGGCCACCGGGGCCGGGCAGGGACGCAATAAACGACTTGGCCTGCATTGTAGCGCCAGCGCCGCGACATGCGATTCAAGCCGGCAGATCGGTCACCAAGGCCCACGCGGCGGCGAAGTCGGCCGGCGGCGGACACTCGAATGTCACCAGCGCTCGACTCAGCGGATGGGCCAGTTGCAGACGCCGCGCATGCAAGGCCTGGCGCTGCATGCCCAGCGCCGGTTTGCCGCCATAGACGGCGTCGGCCACCAGCGGCAAGCCGGTCGATGCCAGATGGACACGGATCTGATGCGTGCGGCCGGTGTGCAAGATGCAGCGCAAGGCGCAGTGGCCGGCTTGCTGAGCCAGGCATTCGACGTCGGTGCGCGCCGGGCGGCCACCGGCCACCACGGCCATGCGCACGCGCACGCGGGGATCGCGGCCGATCGGGCTCTCGATGGTCCACTGCGCAGCAGCCGGCTGGCCATGCGCCAACGCCAGGTAGCTGCGGTGAACGTCGCGGGCGCTGATGTCGCGCACCAGCGCGGTGACGGCGGCCAGGGTCTTGCCCACCATCATCACGCCCGAGGTGTCTTTGTCGAGCCGGTGCACGATGCCGGCGCGCGCCAGCGTGGCGGCGCTGGCGTGGTGGGCCAGCAAACCATTGAGCAAAGTGCCCGACCAGTTGCCCGGCGCCGGATGGACGACCAGGCCGGCGGGCTTGTCGATCACCAGCAGGTGCTCGTCTTCGTAGAGGATGTTCAGCGCCATCGGCTGCGGCCGGAAGGCCAGGCTTTCCTCGGTCGGCACGAGCTCGAGCTGCAGGCGCTGGCCGGCGCGCAGCCGCCGCGAAGCCGGGCCGGCGCGCTCGCCGTCGAGTTGCACATGGCCGCGTTCAATCAGCGACTGCAAGTGGTTGCGCGAGAACTCCGGTGCCAGCGTCACCAGCACTTTGTCGAGCCGTTGGCCGTGCAGCGCAGCGCCCACCGTGCAGCCGCGCGTCTCGGCGCCGCCGTCCACGGTTTCGTCGCCGCTGTCGTCTGCGAGCCCGGCGTCGCCGGTGGGCTGTGGACGGTCCATATAATCGATCTCCTCCCGTCCCCACGGCAGCCGGTCCGTCCGGCCCGGCATTCGAGATGACACTTCCTTTTGTCCGTCGCAGCAGCGCTCTTGTCGTCACCCTGCTGGCCGCGCTGTCGCTGGTGGCCTGCAGTTCCTCGCCCAAGGACGACCTGGCCGGCCGTAACGGCGAGCGATTGTATAAAGAGGCCAAGGACGACATGGCCGCTGGCAGTTACGAGCGCGCCATCAAGTCGCTCGAACGCGTCGGCGGCCTGGCCGCTGGCACCGTGCTGGCGCAGCAAGCCCAGCTCGATCTGGCCTACCTGTACTGGAAGACCGGCGAGCGCGCCCAAGGCCTGGCGGCGATCGACCGTTTCATCAAGCTCAACCCCTCGAGCCCGGCGCTGGACTACGCGATGTACTTGCGCGGGGTGATCAACTTCAACGACAACCTCGGCTTGTTCGGCAACCTCGCCGGCCAGCAGTTGTCCGAGCGCGACCAGCGCGCCTCACGCGACGCCTATCTGGCCTTCAAGCAGCTGACCGAGCAGTTTCCGGAATCGAAGTACGCCCCCGACGCGCGCCAGCGCATGAACTTCATCGTCAACTCGCTGGCGGCTTATGAAGTGCACGTGGCGCGCTACTACTTCCAGCGCGGCGCCTTCCTGGCGGCGGCCAACCGCGCCAAACAGGCGGTGGCGGAGTTCCAGCAGTCGCCGTCGACCGAAGAGGCGTTGGCCATCATGAGCCGCAGCTACGACCGCCTGCAGCTGACCGAGTTGCGTGACGCCGCCGACCGCGTGCTGCGCACCAACTTCCCCAACAGCGGCTATCTGGCCGGCGGCAGCGGCCCGGCCCGCGGCAAGCCCTGGTGGCAGATCTGGTGATGCCAGGGCGTCGGGCGGCCGCTCAGTGCGCCCACGCCAGCTCGGCCAGCCAGTCCAGCGCCGCCGCCTCGTCGGCCAGCATGCCCATCGGCGGCAGCGCCGCGCGCAGCCGCACGCCGTAGCCCATCTGGCGCATCCGCGGGTCGCAGACCACCAGCAGCCCGCGATCGGACTCGGTGCGGATCAGCCGCCCGGCGCCCTGCTTCAATGACACCGCGGCCTCGGCAACGAAGTATTCGTTGAACGGGTTGCGCCCGGCCGCCTGCAGCTGGCGCACCCGGGCTTCGACCAGCGGGTCGTTGGGCGGCGGGAACGGCAGCTTGTCGATCAGCACACATTGCAGCACGTCGCCCGGCATGTCGATGCCTTCCCAGAAACTCTGCGAGCCCACCAGCACGCAGCCGCGGCCGTCGCCAAAGCGCTGCAGCAGCGCGCGCCGCGGCTGGCTGCCTTGCACCAGCACCTCGAGCGACTGGCCTTGCGCGTCGGCCGCGGCGCGCAAGGCTTCTGCCACCACCGGCAACACGCGCAAGGTGGTGGTGAGCACAAAGGTGCGCCCGCCCAGGGCGATGGCACAGCGCGCCGCCAGCGCGCCGACGGCGGCCGCATGTCCGGGCTCGTTGGGCTTGGGGAAACGTGTCGGCACCCACAGCCGCGCGTTCGCCGGGTAGTCGAACGGACTGCCCACGCGCAAGGTCTGGGCGTCTTCGAGACCGGTGGCGGCAGTGAACCAGCTCAGGCTTTCGTCGTCGCCCAGCGTTGCCGAAGTGAAGATCCAGGCCCGCGGCGCCAGCTTGCGCTGTTCGCTGAGCATGTCGCGGATATCCAGCGGTGACTCGACCAAGCGCGCCTGCTGCGGCGAAAGGTCGATCCAGCGCACGCGGTCGGTCGGCGCCTCGCCGACGAAGCGCCGCGCCAGCGCCGCCA
>JAUYAJ010000001.1 GCA_030693565.1 Rubrivivax sp. | reverse complement strand
TCGACATGTACAGCAACCCGAACGAAGTCCGCATCACCGACCTCTGACCATGAACGCACCCGCACCCCTGAACTTCGCCAGCACCGACGACAGCGAGGAGCTGGCGCGCGCCGAGTTGTACGGCCTGCTGTCCCGGCTCTGGCTGGCGCCGCCCGATGCTGAACTGCTCGCGCAGTTCGGCGTCGCCGTGACGCAGGCGCCCGAAGCCGGCGGCCACCTCGAAGCGCCGTGGTCGGCCCTGGTCGCCGCGCTGCGCGCCACCACGCTGGAGGCCGCGGCCGCCGAGCACCAGGCCTTGTTCCATGGCATCGGCAAGCCTGAGGTGTTTGCCTACGGCTCCTTCTACCTGGCGGGCTTTCTCAACGAAAAGCCGCTGGCCGTGCTGCGCGACGACTTGCGCGCGCTCGGGCTGACGCGCGACGCCGAGAGCCTGGAGACCGAAGACCATGTGGCCTACATCCTGGAGGTCATGCGCTACCTGATCGCCGGCGACGAGGTCGAGATCTGCAACCTCGAGCAGCAGCGCCGCTTCTTCCGCGCCCATGTGCAGAGCTGGGTCGGCGACCTGTGCAGCGCCGTCGAAGCGCAGCCGCGGGCCCAGGTCTGGCGCGCGCTGGCCAGCTTCACCGGCGCCTTCGTCCAGGTCGAGACGCAGGCTTTCGACATGCTCGAATCATGAGCATATCCAGCGCCGACATCACCGGCCTCATTCTGGCCGGCGGCCGCGGCAGCCGCATGGGCGGTGTCGACAAAGGCCTGCAAAACCATCTCGGCATTCCGCTGGCGATGCACGCCATGCTGCGGCTGCAGCCGCAGGTGGGCGCACTGCTGATCAACGCCAACCGCAACATGTCGGCCTACGAGTCGATGGGGGTGCCGGTCTGGCCCGACGCGGTGGCCGACTATCCCGGCCCGCTGGCCGGGCTGCTGGCCGGGCTCGAGCGCTGCGAGACGCCTTACCTGGTGAGCGTGCCCTGCGACACGCCGAACTTCCCGCACGACCTGGTCGAGCGGCTGGCGCACGCGCTGGTCGAAGCCGACGCCGAGATCGCGATGGCGGCCACGCTCGAAGATGGCCAGCCACGCACGCAGCCGGTGTTCTGCCTGATGAGCAGCGAGTTGCTCGACAGCCTGGTGGCGTTCCTGCACGGCGGTCAGCGCAAGATCGACCGCTGGACCGCGCAGCACCGCGTCGTCGAGGTGATGTTCGACGACGCCTCGGCCTTCTTCAACGCCAACACCGCGGCCGAGTTGCAGCAGTTGCAAGCCAAGCCGGACTGACGGCGGCCTGATCCGGCGCCCCGCGCCGGGCTTTCGACAACCCCGCGGCGCACCATGACCGACACCCCTGCCACCTTGCCCGACCGCTGGCCACTGGCATCGCTGCTGATCGTCGACGACGAACCGGGCATGCGCCACTTCCTGCACAAGACGCTGGCGCCGCGCGCCGGCCAGGTGCTCGAAGCCGGATCGGCCGAGGAAGCCGAGGTGCTGCTGCAGCGCCACCGCTTCGACCTCGTCATCCTCGACATCTCGCTGCCGGGCAAGAACGGCATTGCGCTGCTGAAGGAATTGCGCGAACAAGGCAACCACTGCGAGGTGGTGCTGATCACCGCGTTCGCCGACCTCGACACCGCGATCGAGGCCTTGCGCGCCGGCGCCGGCGACTTCCTGCTCAAGCCCTTTCGTGTCACCCAGGTGCTCAGCGCCTTCAAGCAAGGCCTGGAGCGAGCCCGGCTCAAGCGCGAAAACTGGGTGCTCAAGCGCGCGCTGTCGCAGCGCACGCCGGCGGCCGACGGTCTGGTCGGCAGTTCGATCGTCGTGCGCGGCCTGCAAGCGGCGCTGCAGCGTGTCGCCGCCGTCGACAGCACCGCGCTGCTGACCGGCGAGTCGGGCACCGGCAAGGAACTCGCCGCGCTGGCGCTGCACCGGCTGAGCCCGCGCGCAGCGGCGCCTTTCGTGCCGGTGAACTGCGCCACCTTGTCGCCGCTGCAGATCGAGGGCGAACTGTTCGGCCGCGGCGGCGCCGAGCCGCAGCGCGACGGCCTGTTCGTCTACGCCCAGGGCGGCACCTTGTTCCTCGACGAGGTCGACGAGATGCCGGCGCCGATCCAGGCGACCTTGCTGCGCGTGCTGGAGAGCCGCTGCATCCGCCCGGTGGGCAGCCAGCAGGAAATTCCGGTCGACGTGCGCATCGTCGCCGCCACCAACCGGCCGCTGCTGCCCGAGGTCGAGGCCGGGCGCTTTCGCAAGGACTTGTACTACCGGCTGCAAGTGGTCGAGATCAAGCTGCCGGCGCTGCGCGCGCACAAGGAAGACATCCCGGAACTGGTGGCCCACTTCATCGACCGGCTGGCGCCCATCCTGGGTGTCGAGACTATCGAGGTCACGGCCGAGGAAATGGGCTTTCTGCGCCAGTACGACTGGCCCGGCAACGTGCGTGAGCTGCGCAACCTGATCGAGCGCTCGCTGATCGTCGGCGCCCTCAATGTCTCGGCGCTGTACCAAGGCCTGGCACGAACCCAGGACGCCCCGGCACGCGCGGCGCCCGCGGTCAGCGGCCCGACCGATTTGCAGACGCTGGAAAAGCGCCACATCCTGGCCGTGCTCGACTCGGTGGACGGCGACAAGACACGCGCCGCGCAGCTGCTGGGCATCTCCCGGCGCACCCTCGAGCGCCGCGTGGCCGACTGGGCCGAGGGGTGAACGCATTCGGCCTGGGCGGCCGTACATTCCGCCGCCTCAGCATCCGCAACAAGTTGCTGGCGATGGTGTTGCTGCCTTTGTGGGTCGTGCTGCCGCTGCTCGGGCTGCTGCTGCTGTGGTGGGGCAACGAAGCCATCGACCGCATGCTGATCACCAAGGTGCGCGCCGACCTGGCTGTCGCCCAGGGCTACTTCGAGCGTGTGCTCGGTGAAGTCGGCTCGAGCACCGCGGCGGTGGCCGACTCGCATGCGCTGCAGCTGGCGCTGGGCGCGCCGGCGGACCAGATCGTGCCGCTGCTGCAGCGCTTCAAAGAGCGCGAAGGCCTGGACTTCATCAACCTGCGCGCGCCCGACGGCAGCTTGCGTTACAGCGACAGCGGCGCGGTGGCCACGCTCGACCGCCGCTCGCCAGCCTTCACGACGGCAGCCGACGGCGACGACCGCACCAGCGTCGAAGTGCTGGCGCCCGAGCAGATCGCCTTGCTGGCGCCGACGCTGCAAGCGCGGGTGGCAGTGCCGCTGCTCGACACCCGCAACGCCGGGCCCACCGATCGCACGCGCGAAGAGCGCGCGATGGTGTTGCTGTCGACACGCGCGGTGCGCGCCATCGACGGCCGCTTGCTCGGCCATGTGCAAGGCGGCGTGCTGCTGAACCGCAACCTGCCCTTCATCGACCACATCAACGCCATCGTCTACCCCGAGGGCTCGCTGCCTTTCGGCAGCCGCGGCACGGCCACGCTGTTCCTCGACGACGTGCGCATCAGCACCAACGTGCGGCTGTTCGGCGGCGAGAAGGACGAACGCGCCATCGGCACCCGCGTCTCGCGCACCGTGCGCGAGGCGGTGCTCGGCCGCGGCAACACCTGGCTCGACCGCGCTTTCGTCGTCGAAGACTGGTACGTCTCGGCCTACCAGCCGCTGCTCGACGGCAGCGGGCAGCGCGTCGGCATGCTCTACGTCGGTTACCTGGAAAAGCCGTTCACGCTGCTGAAGTACGCCACACTGGCCAGCATCGGCGTCATCTTCTTCGCCGTCATGATCCTTGCCGCGGTGGTGTCGCTGCGCTGGGCGCGCACCATCTTCAAGCCGCTCGAGCAGATGGAAGCCACGATGCGCAGCGTCGAAGGCGGCGCACTCGGCGCCCGCGTCGGCCACGTCGACAGCGAAGACGAGATCGGCCGCCTGGCTGGCCACCTCGACCACTTGCTCGATGTCATCGACGACAAGACGCAGGCACTGCAGCGCTGGAACGCCGAGCTCGACGCCAAGGTCGCCGAGCGCACCGCGCAGCTGGCCGACGCCCAGGCCCACCTGGTGCGCAGCGAAAAGCTGGCCGCGGTGGGCCAGCTCACCGCCAGCATCGCCCACGAGGTCAACAACCCGATAGCGGTGATCCAGGGCAACCTCGACCTGGTGCGTGAGCTGCTGCCGGCCGAAGCCAGCCAGCGCATCGCCCCCGAGCTCAAGTTGATCGACCAGCAGATCGAGCGCATGCGGCTGATCGTCACCCAGCTGCTGCAGTTCGCACGGCCGAACGAGTACGCCGGTTATGTCGAGAACGTGGCACCCGAGCGCGTCATCGACGACTGCCTGGTGCTGGTCGGCCACCTGCTGGCCAAGACCAGCATCGAGGTGCGGCGCGACAGCCGCAGCGCCGGAAGTGTCGCCATCAACCGCCAGGAGTTGCAGCAGGTGCTGGTGAACCTGCTCGTCAACGCCATCGACGTCATGCCGGCCGGCGGCACGCTGGCGCTGGGCACGCGGGACTTGGTCGACGACAGTGTCGAGATCGTCGTCAGCGACACCGGGCCGGGGCTGGCTGCCGGCCTGCTGGCCGAGCTGTTCCAGCCCTTCGTCACGCGCAAGAAAGCGGGCACGGGCCTGGGGCTGTGGATCAGCCGCAGCCTGGTCGAACGCTACGGCGGCAGCATCACCGCCGCCAACCGCAGCGACGGCGTCAGCGGCGCCGTCTTCAGCGTGCGTCTGCGGCGCGACGCCAGCGCCTGAGTTGGCCCGGCACCGCTCAGCGCAGACCGATGCCTGCAGCGCGGCGGCGCAATTGGGCGGCGAGCATCGGATCGCTGGTTTCGCAGCGGCGGGCATGGGCCCACAGGGTCTGCATCTGTTCGACTTCGACGACCACAGTCGACGGGCTCAAAACGGCCTTGGCGAATTGAATGACTTCGTCGATCAGGCGGTTCAGGCCGGCCGGCAAGGCGCGGGGCTGGGCGAAACGGCTGGACGTGTGGCTGGCATTCATCGTGGACTCCTGGGTTCAAACAACAACTGAGGGTGATTCTAAGGGCTTTCCCTTAGATACACACCCCGACCATCGGGGGATCCGCGCCACCTTTGATCCCGCGCAAAGTTGCCGCTGCCGCTCGCTATGATCAGCCCCGGAGGGCCTTGATGAGCACGTTGATCTACACCCACGATGCCTGCCTGGCACACCAGCCCGGCCTGCAACACCCCGAGTCGCCGCAACGGCTGCGCGCGGTGCTGGCCGCGCTGAAGGCGCCGGAATTCGCCACCCTGCGCTGGCGCGATGCGCCGCTTGGCACACGCGAGCAGGTGCTGCTGGTGCACGACGAAGACTATGTCGACCATGTCGAACAGTTGTCGCCGGCGCAAGGCTTTCGCACCCTGGATGCCGGCGACACCGTGATGTCACCGGGCACGCTGGAAGCGGTGATGCGCTGCGTCGGCGCGGCCTGCGGCGGTGTCGACGCCGTGCTCGCCGGCACGGCGCGCAATGTCTTTTGCGCCACCCGCCCTTGCGGCCACCATGCCGAGGCCGACCGGGCGATGGGCTTTTGTGTCTTCAACCAGGCCGCCATCGCCGCGCTGCACGCGCGCCAGGCGCATGGGTTGCAGCGCGTGGCGGTGGTCGACTTCGACGTCCACCACGGCAACGGCACCCAGAACAGCTTTTTCCGCGACCCCGGGCTGTTCTACGGCTCCTGCCATCAGGCGCCGTTCTACCCCGGCACCGGGGCGCGCCATGAAGCCGGCATCGCCGGCAACATCGTCAACGTGCCACTCGCCCAGGGCTGCGACTCGGCGACCATGCGCGAGCGCATGAGCGAGCAGATGTTCCCCGCCCTGCGCCGCTTCGCGCCCGAGCTGCTGATCATCTCGGCCGGCTTCGACGCCCACCATCATGACCCGCTCGGCGGCCTGGAGTTCACCGACGACGACTACCACTGGCTGACGCGCGAGCTGATGCAGGTCGCCGACGAATGCGCCGGCGGGCGCGTTGTCTCCGTCCTGGAAGGCGGCTACAGCCTGGCGGCGCTGGCCAGCGCCAGCCAGGCCCATGTGAAGGCCTTGATGACGCGTTGACCGGCGCCGGCACTGCCGGCAACCGTCACCGCGCCGGCGCTCACGCCATTGCGCGCTCCAGCGCCTGGCCGCCGCCGTAGCTGCCCTGCACCGGCGGCTCGCCACCACGTTCGACGCGGATCGCGCAGTACTTGAACTCCGGGATCTTGGCGAACGGGTCGAGCGCTGCGTTGGTCAGCCGGTTGATCGCCGCCTCGTAGTAGCAGAAGGGCACGAAGACAGCGCCGCGCGGCGTGCCGTCGTCGGCGCGCGCATAGAGCGACACCGCGCCGCGGCGCGAGCTGATCGTCACCAGGTCCCCCGGCGCCGCGCCCAGCATGTCCAGGTCCAGCGGGTGGATCAACGCCACCGGATCGGGCTCGAGCGCGTCGAGCACGCTGGCGCGCCGCGTCATGCTGCCGGTGTGCCAGTGTTCGAGCTGGCGGCCGGTGATCAGCACCAGCGGGTAGTCGGCGTCAGGGCGTTCGTTGGCAGGAATGATGTCGGCCGGCACGAAGCGCGCTTTGCCGCCTTCATGCGGGAAGTCTTCGGTGAAGACCACCGACTGCCCGGGGTCGCCTTCGTTGACACACGGATAAGTCACCGCGTGTTCACGCTCCAGCCGCTCCCAGGTGATGCCGCCGATGCTGGGCATGGTGCGGCGCATCTCGTCAAACACCTCGGAGACATGGCCGTAGTTCCAGCCGCAGTCCAGCCGGTTGGCGATCTGCTCGATGATCCACAGGTCCTGGCGCGCATCGCCCGGCGGGTTGATGGCCTGGCGGCCCATCTGCACCAGCCGGTCGGTGTTGGTGAAGCTGCCGGTTTTCTCGGGGAAAGCGCCGGCCGGCAGGATGACGTCGGCCAGGTAGGCGGTTTCGGTGAGGAAGATGTCCTGCACCACCAGGTGCTCCAGCGCCGCCAGCGCGTCGCGCGCATGGTTGGCGTCGGGGTCGGACATCGCCGGGTTCTCGCCCTGCACGTACATGCCGCGGATGCCGCCGGCCTTGATGGCGTGCATCACCTCGACCACCGTCAGTCCGGGCTGGGCGTCCAGCGTGCCCGGCGCCAGCTTCCAGGCCTGCTCGAAGCGCGCTCGCGTGTCGGGGTTGGAGACATGCTGGTAGTCGGGCAGCATCATCGGGATCAGGCCGGCGTCGGAAGCGCCCTGGACGTTGTTCTGGCCGCGCAGCGGGTGCAGCCCGGTGCCGGGGCGGCCGATCTGGCCGGTCATCAGCGCCAGCGCGATCAGGCAGCGCGCGTTGTCGGTGCCGTGCACATGCTGGCTCACGCCCATGCCCCACAGGATCATCGAGGCCTTGCTCTTGGCGTACAGCCGCGCCACCTCGCGCAGCGTGGCCGCGTCGATGCCGCAGATCGGCGCCATCAACTCCGGCGTATAGCCCTCGACGTTCTTGCGCAGTTCTTCGTAGCCGATGGTGCGGCTGGCGATGAAAGCCTCGTCGACCAGGCCTTCGGTGACGATGACGTTCATCATCGCGTTGAGCATGGCCACGTCGGTGTCGGGCTTGAACTGCAGGAAGCGGTGGGCGATGCGCGCCAGGTCGGAGCGCCGCGGGTCGCAGATGATCAGCTGGGTGCCGTTCTTCACCGCGTTCTTGATCCAGGTCGCCGCCACCGGGTGGTTCACCGTCGGGTTGGCGCCGATCAGGATCACGACCTCGGCCTGGGTGACGTCCATCACCGGGTTGCTGACCGCGCCCGAGCCGATGCCTTCCAGCAGCGCCACCACCGACGACGCATGGCACAGCCTTGTGCAGTGGTCGACGTTGTTGCTGCCGAAACCCGTGCGCACCAGCTTCTGGAACAGGTAGGCCTCTTCGTTGCTGCCTTTGGCCGAACCGAAGCCGGCGAGCGACTTGCCACCATGCTGATCGCGGATCGCTTTGAGCCCGCCGCCGGCAAGCTCCAGCGCCTCTTCCCAGCTGGCTTCGCGGAACACGTCGAGCACGCGGTCGGGGTCCATCACGAAGTCGCCGCGCTTGGGCGCGTCTTTGCGCCGGATCAGCGGTTTGGTGAGCCGGTGCGGATGGTGGGCGTAGTCGAAGCCGTAGCGGCCCTTGACGCA
>JAUYAJ010000734.1 GCA_030693565.1 Rubrivivax sp. | reverse complement strand
GGCCTCGTCAAGCTCAGCCCGGAGCTGTTCTGGCCGGCGGTGTGGGCGGCCACGGCCGGCAATACGATCGGCGGCGCCATCAGCTGGTGGATGGGTTACGCCGCCGAGCGCACCTATGAGCGTGTCACCCACCACGCGCCGCGCGACCTGCGCGCGCTGCAGTGGCTGCGGCGTTTCGGCCCCAAGACCTTGCTGCTGAGCTGGCTGCCGCTGGTGGGCGACCCGCTGTGCGCGGTGGCGGGCTGGCTGCGGCTGCCGTTCTGGCCTTGTGTGCTCTACATGGCGATCGGCAAGTTCGCCCGCTACGTCACCATGACGGCCTTGCTGCTGTGGGTGTTTCCGGGCCGGCTGCCATTTTGATCGCCTGACAATGCGCCCCCGCCAAGGAGATGACATGAGCTCGCCGACCCCCGCTTACGACGCCGTCGCCGCCACCTACACCCGGCTGCACCACTTCGGCCATCTGCAGTCGCTGGCCAGCTGGGATCAGTCGGCCAACATGCCGGCCAAGGGCAACGAGGCGCGCGCCGCCGCACTGGCCGAGATGGCGGCCTTGCTGCACCGCATGCGCACCGACCCGGCGCTGGCGGCGCAGATCGAGCGCGCCGAGCAAGAGCCGCTGTCCGAGCTGCAGCGCGCCAACCTGCGCGAGGTCGGGCGCGACTGGCGCAGCGCCAATGCACTGCCCGAGTCGCTGGTGCAGCGCCGCCAGCTCGCCACCGCGCGCTGCGAGCATGCCTGGCGCAGCCAGCGCCCGGCCAACGACTGGGCTGGCTTCCTCAGCCACTTCGGCGACGTGCTGGCGGTGGCACGCGAGGAAGCCACGCTGCTGGCCGCGCAGACCGGGTTGTCGCGCTACGACGCGCTGATGGACCAGTACGAGCCGGGCATGCGCACGGCGGTGGTCGACCGCCTCTTCGGCGACCTGCGTCAGTGGCTGCCAGGGCTGATCCGCCAGGCCCGTGAGCGCCAGGCCGGGGAGCGTGTCATCGAGCCCACCGGACCTTTCGCGGTGGCGGCGCAGCGCGCGCTGTGCGAGCAGGTGATGGGCGTGCTCGGTTTTGATTTCGACGCCGGCCGGCTCGACGTCAGCGCCCATCCGTTCTGCGGCGGCGTGCCTGAAGACGTGCGGCTGACGACACGTTTTGCCGAGCACAGCTTCATCGGCAGCCTGATGGGCACGATCCACGAAACCGGCCACGGCCGCTACGAGCAAAACCTGCCGCGCGCGCTGCTCGGCCAGCCGGTGGCGCAGGCGCGCTCGTCGGCGCTGCATGAAAGCCAGTCGCTGTCCTTCGAGATGCAGCTCGGCCGCCACCCGGGATTCGTGCAACGGCTGGCGCCGCTGCTGTCGGCAAGCTTCGGCAGCCAGCCCGCCTTCGACGCGCAGAACCTGCACCGCTTGCTGACGCGGGTGCGGCCGGGGCTGATCCGCGTCGATGCCGACGAAGTGACCTACCCGGCCCACGTCATCCTGCGCTACGAGATCGAGCGCGCGCTGATCGAAGGCGAGATCGAGGCGGCCGACATCCCGGCGCTGTGGGACGAGAAGATGATGGACTTGCTGGGCGTGGACAGCCGTGGCAACCACAAGGACGGCGCACTGCAGGACGTGCACTGGCCGGCCGGCCTGTTCGGCTATTTCCCTTGTTACACGCTGGGCGCGATGTATGCCGCGCAGTGGTTTGCGGCGCTGCGGCGCGACCTGCCCGACCTTGACGCGCGCATCGGCCGTGGTGACCTGGCGCCGCTGTTCAACTGGCTGCGCGAGCGCATCTGGAGCGCCGCCAGCCGCTGGACCACTGACGAGCTGGCGCAGCGCGCCAGCGCCGAAGCCTTGAACCCGGCGCACTATCGCGCCCATCTGGAGGCGCGCTACCTGGGCTGATTCGCGCGCCCACCTTGGGCGCGCTGGTGGGGCTGATCAGCGGCCAGCGTTCCAGCCGTGCGCCGGCGGACCGGCTCGTCGGGCGCTGCGCCGCGCTGGGCCAGCGCCTGCGACAAGTCGTCGAGCACCTCGTCCAGGCGCTGCAGCGTGCGCGCAGCGCGGCCTCCGGCGCGTGGCTGGCGGCCTAGCAGGCTGCGCCGCGGGTCGTCGAGCAGCGCGGCGTTCAGGCTCAGCCCATGGCGGGCGAGCTGGCGCGAGATCTCGCCGCGACGCGAACGCAGGTCGGCGCGCGTGCGCTGATAAGCGTGCTCGGCCAGCCGGCGGCGCTGCGAATAGCCGAAGGTGTTGGCCAGGAACATCGCCGGGTCGCGGGCGTCGGGCTCGAAGAGCAGGAAGTCGGTGCCCGGGTGGCTGTTGCGGTAGCCCTTCATGCCGAGCTCCAGCCGCGAGTGGATCAGCGAGCGAAAAGTCTGGCTCAGCACCAGCGGCAGGCCGCCGTCGACCAGGTGCGGGATCACCGCGTCGCCGCCACCGAGCACGCGGTGGCGCACCGGATGGCTGGCGTCGAAAGGCACCAGCGGGTTGAGGCAGAACACCAGGTCCAGGCCCAGCTCGAGCAGCACGCTGGCGTGCAAGGTCTTCTTCAGCGCGCCGTCGACATACCAGCGGCCGTTGATCGGCACCGGCGGGAACAGCCCGGGCAGCGCGGCGCTGGCGGCCACCGCCTGCGAGATCGGCACATGGTCCCAACCCGGCAGACCGAAAGGCGCGGCAGCGCCGCTGTCCAGGTCGGTGGCCACCAGCACCAGGCGGCGCTGGAGCTGGCGGAAGTCGTTGCTGCGTCCGCGCGCCGACAGCGAACGGCGCATGCGCGCTTCCAGCGGCGCCGTGCTGAACACGCCGGTCGGCAGTGCACGGCCCAGCCGCTCGAGCGCGGCGAGCAGCGAGTCGCCTTTGAACGCCCAGCGGTAGCCGGCTTGCAGCATCAGGCCGGGCAGCGACGCGGCGCGCTGCGCCAGCTCGGCGGTGGCCGGGCGCATGAACATCGACGGCTTGACCAGGTCGTCGCTGCGGGCGTCGTTCTCGATGAAGGCGGCGCAAAGCTGGCGCGGCGAGATGCCGTTGGCCAGACTGGCAGCGATGAAGCTGCCGGCGGAAACGCCGACATAACCGTCGAGCTGGTTGAAGTCCAGGCCGGTGATGGCTTCGGACAGCGCGCACAGCGCGCCGATCTCGTAGATCGCGCCCAGCGGCCCGCCGCCGGCCAGGGCCAGGCCGATGCGCGCGGGGGACGTCTTGGGAGCTCTGCTCATGGGTTCCGATCAGCGATGAAAAAAGGGCGCCGACGGCGCCCCTTGTTCGTTGGCGGGCGCTGCCAGGCTCAGGCTGCCGGCGCGGCGGTGCTCTTGCGCGCAGCGCGCTTGGTGGCGGCGCGCTTGACCACGGCCGGGGCGGCCGGGGCAGCCGGCTTGGCGGCGCCGTTGGCAGCGGCATTGGCGGGCTTGGCGGCTTTCACCGCCTTCACGGCCTTGGCGGCCTTGGCTGCACGTGGCGCACGCACGGCCTTCGCCGGCGCTTCGGTCTTGGCCAGCTTGGCCACCGCGGCGGCCAGTGCGTCGACACGCTTGACCAGGGCGTCAACGTCCTTGGCGGTCGGCACGCCGAGCTTGTTCAAGGCCTTGGCGGTGCGGGCTTCGAAGATCGACTCCAGCTTGTCCCAGTTCTGACCGGCCTTGTTGGTGACGCTGCCGGCCATTGCGCTCATCTTGCCGGTGACTTCGCCGATCTTCTCTTCGGCCACGGCCTGGGTCTTGCGCTGCAGCGACATGCCTTCCTTGACCAGGGCGTCGAAGACCTTGCCGCCTTCTTCCTGGGCCTTGGAGAACGCGCCCATGCCGGCGAGCCAGATCTGCTGCGCTGATTCCTTCACCGAACCGGCCAGCTGGCTGTCGAGCAGCCCGCTCGCGGGGGCCGACTTCTTCGCGGAGATGCTCTTGAGCTTCTTGACCATGGTGTGTCCTCTTGATGTCTTGGGTGTTGAACAGGTCGCGAAGCCCTCGGGATCCGCGTCACGATGGCAAATATAGGGTTCACCCGTGGAGCGCGCAGCCTAATTCTCTAGTGAGACGGCTCTATGCTGGGGCCTGCGCCGGCGCCTGCCGGCTCGCCCACATTGCCCCGCGAGGAGGACCGCATGCAGTATTTCGTCACCGGTGCCACTGGTTTCATCGGCAAACGCCTGGTCAAGACCTTGCTGGCGCGCCGCGGCAGCAAGGTTCACTTTCTGGTCCGTCCCGGCAGCGAAGACAAGATCGCCGGCCTGCTCGACTACTGGGGCGTCAACAAGAGCCGGGCGATTGCGGTCAGCGGCGACCTGCGCTCGAAGAAGCTCGGCTTGTCGGCCGAGGCGATCAAGTCGCTCAAGGGGCAGATCGACCGCATGTACCACCTGGCCGCGGTCTACGACCTGCAGGCCGACGCCGAAAGCCAGATCGAGGTCAACATCGACGGCACGCGCAACGTCGTCGAATTCGCCAAGGCGATCGACGCCGGCCACTTGCACCATGTCAGCAGCATCGCCGCCGCCGGCATGTACGAAGGGGTGTTCCGCGAAGACATGTTCGACGAGGCCGAGGGCCTGGACCACCCGTACTACATGACCAAGCACGAGAGCGAGAAGATCGTGCGCCTGGAATGCAAGGTGCCGTGGACGGTGTACCGCCCGGCGGCCGTGGTCGGTGACTCGCGCACCGGCGAGATGGACAAGATCGACGGCCCCTACTACTTCTTCAAGCTGATCCAGCGCATGCGCCAGATCCTGCCGCCGTGGTTCCCGTCGGTCGGGCTCGAAGGCGGGCGCGTCAACATCGTTCCGGTCGACTTCGTCGTCGCCGCGCTCGACCACATCAGCCACCACGAGCGCGCCAGCGGCAAGTGTTTCCACCTCGTCGACCCGATGGGCTACCGCGTCGGCGACGTGCTCGACATCCTCAGCCGCGCCGCCCATGCGCCGAAGATGAACCTGTTCGTCAACGCGGCGCTGCTGGGCTTCATCCCCAAGAGCGTGAAGAAGGGGCTGATGGCGCTGGCGCCGGTACGCCGGGTGCGCAGCGCGGTGATGAAGGACCTGGGGTTGCCGACCGACATCTGGGACTTCGTCAACTACCCGACGCGCTTCGACCGCCGCGAGACCGATGCGGCGCTCAAAGGCAGCGGCATCGAATGCCCGAACCTGCACGACTACGCCTGGCGGCTGTGGGACTACTGGGAGCGCCACCTCGACCCCGACCTGTTCATCGACCGCAGCCTCAAAGGCACGGTGGGCGGCAAGGTGGTGCTGGTGACCGGCGGCTCGTCGGGCATCGGCCTGGCGGCGGCCTGCAAATTCGCCGAAGCTGGCGCGGTGACGCTGATCTGCGCCCGCGACGAGGCCAAGCTCGCCGAGGCGGTGAAGGAGATCCAGGCCCATGTGAAGGCCAAGGGCGGCAAGGACCCGAAGGTGCACAGCTACAGCGTCGACATCGCCGACGAAGCCGGCTGCAGCGAGTTCCTGGCCCGGCTGCAGGCCGAGCATGGCGGCGTCGACTTCCTCATCAACAACGCCGGCCGCTCGATCCGCCGCGCGATCGAGAACAGCTTCGATCGTTTCCACGACTTCCAGCGCACGATGGAC
>JAUYAJ010000733.1 GCA_030693565.1 Rubrivivax sp. | reverse complement strand
AAGAAGAAGGTGCTCACGGTCTCGGCCGACGTCTACCGGCCGGCCGCGATCCAGCAGCTGAAAGTGGTGACGGCGCAAGCCGGTGCCGAATGGTTTGCATCGACGCCCGACCAGAAGCCGCGCGACATCGCGCTGGCCGCGCTCGACCACGCCAAGCGCCATTATTTCGACGTCCTGATCGTCGACACCGCCGGCCGCCTGGGCATCGACGAAGCGCTGATGGCCGAGATCGGCGAGCTGCACGCGGCGCTGAATCCGATCGAGACGCTGTTCGTCGTCGACGCCATGCAAGGCCAGGACGCGATCAACACCGCCAAGGCCTTCAAGGACGTGCTGCCGCTCAGCGGCGTGATCCTGACCAAGCTCGACGGCGACTCGCGCGGCGGCGCCGCGCTGTCGGTGCGCCAGGTCACCGGGGCGCCGATCAAGTTCGCTGGTGTCTCCGAGAAGATCGACGGCCTGGAGGTCTTCGACGCCGAACGCCATGCCGGGCGTGTGCTCGGCATGGGCGACATCCTGGCCCTGGTCGAGGAAGTGCAAAAGGGCGTCGACATCCAGGCGGCGCAGAAGCTGGCCGACAAGGTCAAGTCCGGCAGCGGCTTCGACCTCGACGACTTCCTGTCGCAGATCAGCCAGATGAAGAAGATGGGCGGTTTGGCCGGGCTGATGGACAAGCTGCCCGGTCAGCTCGGCGCCAAGGCCGCCGGCGCCGACATGGACCGCGCCGAACGCGATGTGCGCCGCATGGAAGGCATCATCCGCTCGATGACGCCGCTCGAGCGCCGCAAGCCCGAACTCATCAAGGCCAGCCGCAAGCGCCGCATCGCCACCGGCGCCGGCGTGCAGGTGCAGGAAGTCAACCGCATGCTCAATCAGTTCGAGCAGATGCAGGGCATGATGAAGAAGATGAAGGGCGGCGGCCTGATGAAGATGATGAAGCGCATGGGCGGCGGCGGCTTGCCCGGCATGCCGCGCTGAAGCGCGGCGCCGCGCTTCAGCTCAGCAAGGCCTGCGCGAACTCGCGCGCATTGAAGGTCTGCAAGTCCTCGACACGCTCGCCGATGCCGACAAAGTAGACCGGCACGACTCGCTTGCGCTCGACGCCCCAGCGCGCCACCGCCGCCAGCACACCGCCCTTGGCGGTGCCGTCGAGCTTGGTGACGATCAACCCGGTGAGGCCGAGCGCGGCGTCGAAGGCCTTGACCTGCGCCAGCGCGTTCTGGCCGGTGTTGCCGTCGACCACCAGGAGCACCTCGTGCGGCGCGCCGGCCTGGGCCTTGCCGATGACACGATGGATCTTCTTCAGCTCTTCCATCAGGTGGATCTGGGTCGGCAGCCGGCCCGCGGTGTCGGCGATGACGACGTCGCAGCCGCGCGCGCGGCCAGCCACCACGGCGTCGAAGGTGACGGCCGCCGGGTCGCCGTCATGCTGGCTGATCACCTCGACCTGGTTGCGGTCGGCCCAGGCCGCCAGCTGCTCACGCGCGGCGGCGCGGAAGGTGTCGGCGGCGGCCAGCAACACTTTCTGGTCGGCGCTGGCGAGGTAGCGCGTGAGCTTGCCGATCGACGTCGTCTTGCCCGCGCCGTTGACGCCGACGACCATGATCACCGTCGGGCTGGCAGCGCCGATCGCCAGCGGCCGCTCCAGCGGCTTGAGCAAGTCCTCGACCGCCGCCGCCAGCAAAGCCTTGACGGCCGCCGGCTCGGTGGCCTTGGCCTCCTTGACGCGGCGCTTGAGGTCGAGCAGCAGAAATTCGGTCGCCGCCACGCCGCTGTCGGCCTGCAGCAAAGCCGCTTCCAGGTCTTCGTACAGCGCCTCGTCGATGCGGGTGCCGGTGAAGACCTGCGAGATGCCGCTGCCGGTCTTGCGCAACCCGAGCTTGAGGCGGTCGAACCAACCCGCGCGTGTCGCTGCGGCCACGGGCAGCGCTGGCGGCGCAGCCACCGCTGGTGCGACCTGCGGTGGCGTCGCCACCGCGGTGGCGACCTCCTTGGGCGCTGACGCCGCAGGCGCAACGGGTGCCGGCGCGGCGGGCTCGGGGGTGGGGGGTTTTTTCTTGAAGAAACTGAACATCGGAGGATTTCGATCGCGCGACGGGGCTGGTCTGCAACGGGCGCCGTGCGCTCGCTATAATGCGCGGCTCAGGCGCTTTAGCTCAGCTGGTTAGAGCGACGGAATCATAATCCGCAGGTCCGGGGTTCAAATCCCTGAAGCGCCACCAGATCCTAAGAAGGCCTCGCCAGTCCCCGACTCGCGAGGCCTTTTTCATCGCCGCGGCAGCGCCGCGCCGCAAGGAGCCCGATGACCGCGGCCGACCTCTCCCGCATGCTGCTGCTGGCCGCGCTGTGGGGCGCCAGCTTCATGTTCATGCGCGTCGTCGTGCCCGTGCTCGGCGCGGTGCCGACCACCGTTGGCCGCGTCGCCCTGGGTGCAGCCGGCCTGCTGGCGGTGGTGCTGCTGATGCGCGTGCCGCGCGATTTTCGCGGCCGTGGCCACGCCACCTTGATGCTGGGCGTCGTCAACTCCGGCCTGCCCTTCCTGCTTTTCGCACTGGCCGCGCGCGTGCTGCCGGCCGGCTACAGCGCCATCCTCAATGCGATGACGCCGCTGATGGGCATCCTGATCGGCGCCCTGGCCTTTGGCGAGCGCGTCACCGCACCCAAGCTGGCGGGCGTGCTGCTCGGTCTGGCCGGCGTGGCGGTGCTGACGCAGACCGGGCCGGTGGCGATGACGGCGGCCACCGCCGTCGGTGTCGGCGCGTGCCTGCTGGCCACGCTGTGCTACGCCCTGGCCGGCTTTCTGACCCGGCGCTGGATCAGCGATCGCGGCGGCCTCGACAGCCGCCTGGTCGCCCTGGGTAGCCAGACCGGCGCGCTGCTGTTCACGCTGCCTTTCCTGGCCTGGCAGGCGGCGCAGGCGCCGCTGCCCTGGGCCGAGGCGACGGCGCTGGTGTGGGGCGCGCTCGCCATCCTCGGGCTGGCCTGCACCTCGCTGGCCTACATCCTGTACTTCCGCCTCATCGCCGACCTGGGCGCGGTCAGGGCGATGAGCGTCACCTTTCTGATCCCGCTGTTCGGCGTGCTCTGGGGCTGGCTGCTGCTGGGCGAGGTGTTGTCGCTGGCCCATGGCGTGGGCGGCGGCCTGATCGCGCTGGCCTTGTGGCTGGTGCTGCGGGCGCCGGCGCCCGCCAGCCCGCGCTGAGCCATGTAAAATTCGCCGCTGGATGTCAAGGCTGTGCCAGTGCCCGCTGCGGGCGCCCCGGCCTTGATTCGCGCCGCCGCAGCGACCCCGGGTCGCGCCGCCGGTACCCGTTCTCCACAGCCCCTGGATCCACACCATGCTCCGCTGTGTCCTTCTGGCCGCCGCCTTGTGCGCCGGCCCTTTGACTGCTTTCGCGCAAATGCCGCGCAGCTTTCCGGCGCAGGCCTTGCGCGGCGAATTGCAGGTCGTGCAGCCGCCCGAGGTGCTCGTCAACGGCCAGCCCGCGCGGCTGGCGCCGGGCGCGCGCATCCGCGGCCAGAACAACATGCTGCAGATGTCCGGCGCCATCGCTGGCCAGTCGCTGCTGGTGCATTACACGCGTGACTTCGACGGCTTGCTGCGTGACGTCTGGGTGCTGACGGCCGCCGAAGCAGCGCGCAAGCCCTGGCCGGTGAGCGAGACCGAAGCCAAGGCCTGGGCCTTCGACCCCGTCGGCCAGACCTGGAGCAAGCCATGAGCGTAGCGCGAGTGCCGGAGCACGCGGTGCGGAGGTCAGTCCAGTGAGCAAGAAGGTCTTCATCCGCACCTTCGGCTGCCAGATGAACGAGTACGACTCGGACAAGATGGCCGACGTGCTGGCCGCCGCCGAAGGCTACGAGCCGACCACCGACGTCGAGCAGGCCGACCTGATCCTCTTCAACACCTGCTCGGTGCGCGAGAAGGCGCAGGAGAAAGTGTTCAGCGACCTCGGCCGCGTCAAGCACCTGAAGAAAAAGGGCGTGCTGATCGGCGTCGGCGGCTGCGTGGCCAGCCAGGAAGGCGCGGCCATCATCGAGCGCGCGCCTTATGTCGACATCGTCTTCGGCCCGCAGACGCTGCACCGGCTGCCGCAGCTGATCGAGGCGCGGATCGCGCAGCGGCGCCCGCAGGTCGACATCCGCTTCCCCGAGATCGAGAAGTTCGACCACCTGCCACCGGCGCGGGTGGACGGCGCCAGCGCCTTTGCCTCCATCATGGAAGGCTGCTCCAAGTACTGTTCGTACTGCGTCGTGCCCTATACGCGCGGCGAAGAGTTCAGCCGCCCCTTCGACGACGTGCTGACCGAAGTCGCCGGCCTGGCCGACCAGGGCGTCAAGGAAGTGACGCTGCTGGGCCAGAACGTCAACGGCTATCGCGGCACGATGGGCGGCAGCGGCGAGATCGCCGACTTCGCCCTGCTGCTGGAATACGTGGCCGAGATCCCCGGCATCGAGCGCATCCGCTACACCACCAGCCACCCGAACGAGTTCAGCGCCCGGTTTATCGAGGCCTATGGCAAGCTGCCCAAACTCGTCAACCATGTCCACCTGCCGGTGCAACATGGCAGCGACCGCATCCTGATGGCGATGAAGCGCGGCTACACCGCGCTCGAATACAAAAGCACGATCCGCAAGCTGCGCACCGTGCGCCCGGGCATCAGCGTGTCGAGCGACTTCATCGTCGGCTTTCCCGGCGAGACCGAGGACGACTTCGCCCGCACCATGGGCTTGATCGACGACGTCGGCTTCGACGCCTCGTTCAGCTTCGTCTTCAGCGCCCGCCCGGGCACGCCGGCCGCCGCACTGGCCGACGACACCCCGCAGACGCTCAAGCTGCAACGCCTGCAGCAGCTGCAGGCGCGCATCGAAGAGAACGTGCGCCGCATCAGCGCTTCGCGCGTCGGCACGCTGCAGACGCTGCTCGTCGAGGGCCCGTCGCGCAAGAGCGCGCAAGAGCTGATGGGACGCACCGAATGCAACCGCATCGTCAACTTCGACGGTGGCCCGCACAGCGATCGCCTGGTTGGACGCCTGCTGGAGGTGCGCATCACCGAGGCGCTGCCGCACTCGCTGCGCGCCACCCCGGTGCGCGATGAAGCCGTCAGCGCCGACCCGGGCCGAAGCCCCGCCACCACAGCATGAGCGCGCAGGCGGCGACCAGCCCGCCATAGCTCGCCATGCGGCCGTCGCGGCCGAAGATCACCAAGCCGGCCAGCAGCGCCAGGCTGCCAGCGATGAAGGCCCCCGTGGCCAGCCGGCGCCAGGACACCGGCGCCAGTTCGCGCCGCCACAGCAGCTTGGCGCCGGCCGCCGACAGCGCCGCCAGCGCAGCCGCCGGCAGCAGCAGGTTCATGAGATGCCAGAGAGTGTCGATCGGTGTCACGGTGGCCTGAAGTTTCGGGGCCGCGCTTTCATTGACGAAGGTCAATCCGCGCCGCACCCCGGCGAGCCGCCAAATCTTACAATCGCCCGGTGACCGTCCTCGCCCTGGGTTTGAACCACACGACCGCGCCGCTCGATTTGCGCGGCCGGCTGGCGTTCGGCCCTGAGCAGCTGCCGCAGGCCTTGCGCGGCCTGCGCGAGCGCCTGCAGCGGGCGACGCCGGAGACGGCGCTGGTCTCGACCTGCAACCGCACCGAGCTCTACGTGGCGGCAGCGCCGACCGCGCTGCGCGAGCTGGTGCAACCGACGCTGGAATGGCTGGCCGAACAAGGCGGCGTCAGCGGCAGCCACCTGCAGGCCCACACCTACATCAGAGAAGACCGCGACGCCACCCGCCACGCCTTCCGCGTTGCCTCCGGGTTGGACTCGATGGTGCTGGGCGAGCCGCAGATCCTGGGCCAGCTCAAACAGGCCGTGCGCCAGGCCGACGAAGCCGGCACGCTGGGCACGACGCTGCACCAGCTGTTCCAGCGCTCGTTCGCGGTCGCCAAGGAAGTGCGCAGCTCGACCGAGATCGGCGCCCATTCGATCAGCATGGCCGCCGCCGCGGTGCGGCTGGCGTCGCAACTGTTCGAGGACTTGAACGACATCCAGGTGCTGTTCGTCGGCGCCGGCGAGATGATCGAACTGGTGGCCACACACTTCGCCGCCCGCACGCCCAAGAGCATGGCGGTGGCCAACCGCACGCTCGAACGCGGCGAACGGCTGGCTGGCCGCTTTGGCGCCCAGGCCTTGCGGCTGGCCGACCTGCCGGCGCGGCTGCACGAGTTCGACGCCGTCATCTCCTGCACCGCCAGTTCGCTGCCCATCATCGGCCTGGGCGCGGTCGAACGTGCGCTCAAGCAGCGCCGCCACCGACCGATGTTCATGGTCGACCTGGCGGTGCCGCGCGACATCGAGCCCGAAGTGGCGCAGCTCAGCGACGTCTACCTCTACACCGTCGACGACTTGTCGGCCCTGGTGCAGACCGCGGGCGAGAAGCGCCAGGCCGCCGTCGAGCAGGCCGAGGCCATCATCGACGCCGGTGTGCTCAGCTTCGCCCATTGGCTGGACCAGCGCGCCGCGGTGCCGCTGATCCAGGCCTTGAACCGCCAGGCCGACGACTGGGCCGCCACCGAAATGCAGCGTGCCCGCAAGCTGCTGGCGCGCGGCGAGCCGGTCGAGGCGGTGCTGGAAGCGCTCAGCCGCGGCCTGACCAGCAAGATGCTGCACGGCGCGCTGGCCGAGCTGCATGCCGCCGGCGGCGACGAGCGCGAGCAGCTGGCGCAGACCGTCTCGCGGCTGTTTCTGCGCCAGAGCACCCGCCATCCCGGCGCAAGCCGTTAGCTCGACCGACCACGCCGCTGTGCCGGGTCCGCGCGCGGGCGCCGGCCGGCGGCCCCACCTGCATGAATGAATCCCTGCGCCAACAGTTCGAACGCCTGGCGCTGCGCTTGAACGAACTCGACGCCACGCTGGCCGACCCCCTGGTCAGCAGCGACGTGCGCCGCTACCGCAGCCTGGCCCGCGAACAGTCCGAGGTGGCCAGCGTGGTCGCGCGCTTTCGCCGCTACCAGCGGCGCGAGGCCGACCTGCAGGCGGCGCGCGCCATGCTCGACGAACCGGCCCAGGACGCCGAGATGGCCGCGATGGCGCGCGAGGAAGTGGCGGCGGCGCAGGCCGATCTGGAGCGCCTGCTCGCCGAGCTGCAGACGGCGCTGATCCCGCGCGACGCCGACGACGAGCGCAACGCCTTTCTGGAGATCCGCGCCGGCGCCGGCGGTGACGAATCGGCGCTGTTCGCCGGCGACCTGGCGCGCATGTATTTGCGCTATTGCGAGCGCCAGGGCTGGCGCACCGAGGTCATGAGCGAGAGCGCGGCCGATCTCGGCGGCTACAAGGAGCTGGTGCTGCGCGTCGAAGGTGAACGTGTCTTCGAGCAACTGCGCTTCGAGTCGGGCGGCCACCGCGTGCAGCGTGTGCCGGCCACCGAAGCCCAGGGCCGCATCCACACCAGCGCCTGCACGGTGGCAGTGATGCCCGAGCCCGACGAGGCCGAAGAGGTGACACTGAATCCGGCCGACCTGCGCATCGACACCTTCCGCGCCAGCGGCGCCGGCGGCCAGCACGTCAACAAGACCGACAGCGCGATCCGCATCACCCACCTGCCCAGCGGTCTGGTCGCTGAATGCCAGGACGACCGCTCGCAGCACCGCAACAAAGCCAAGGCGCTGGCCGTGCTGGTGGCCCGGCTGCGCGAGCGCGACCGCAGCGAGCGCGCCGCCAAAGAAGCCGCCACCCGCAAAGGCCTGATCGGCAGCGGCGACCGCAGCGACCGCATCCGCACCTACAACTTCCCGCAGGGCCGGCTCACCGATCACCGCATCAACCTCACGCTCTACAAGCTCGGCCAGGTGATGGAAGGCGACCTCGGTGACGTCGTCGCCGCGCTGCAAGCCGCGCGCGCCGCCGAGCAGCTGGCGCAGCTGGAAGTGGGCGGCGCGTGATCCAGCCAGACACGGTGGCTGCAGCGCTGCAGCAAGCGCGCGCCGCCGGCGTCGCCCGGCTCGACGCCCAGT
>JAUYAJ010000727.1 GCA_030693565.1 Rubrivivax sp. | reverse complement strand
AGGCCAACATGTGGCCCGAGGACGTGCGCGAGTATTTCGGCGACGGCGACGAATGCCAGATGGCCTACCACTTCCCGCTGATGCCGCGCATGTACATGGCGATCGCGCAGGAAGACCGCCACCCGGTGGTCGAGATCCTGGCGCAGACGCCCGACATCCCGCCGAACTGCCAATGGGCGGTGTTCCTGCGCAACCACGACGAGCTGACGCTGGAGATGGTGACGAGCAAGGAGCGCGACTACATGTACCACATGTACGCCGCCGACAAGCGCGCGCGCATCAACCTGGGGATCCGCCGCCGGCTGGCGCCACTGCTGGAAAACGACACCGAGCGCATCAAGCTGATGAACTCGTTGCTGCTGTCGATGCCGGGCACGCCGGTGCTGTACTACGGCGACGAGATCGGCATGGGCGACAACATCTTCCTGGGCGACCGCGACGGCGTGCGCACGCCGATGCAGTGGACCAGCGACCGCAACGGCGGCTTCTCGCGCGCCGACCCGCAGCGCCTGTACCTGCCGCCGATCATGGACCCGATCTACGGCTTCGAGGCCGTCAACGTCGAGGCGCAGTCGCGCGAGCCTTCGTCGCTGCTGAGCTGGACGCGGCGGCTGCTCGCCGTGCGCGGCAGCAGCCACGCCTTCGGCCGCGGCCGCTTCACCATGCTGCACCCGGGCAACCGCAAGGTGCTGGCCTATGTGCGCGAGCATGAAGGCGACGTCATCCTGTGCGTGGCCAACGTCAGCCGCACGGCGCAGCCGGTCGAGCTCGAACTCGAAAGCTACAAAGGCCGGGTGCCGGTCGAGATGATGGGGCGCAACGCCTTTCCGCCGGTCGGCGAACTGCCTTATCTGCTGACGCTGCCGGCCTACGGCTTCTTCTGGTTCCGCCTGTCCACCGACGCCAAGCCGCCAAGCTGGCACACCGAGAAGCTGCCGGTCGAAGACCTGCCGGTGCTGGTGCTGTTCGACGGCTGGAACAGCTTTTTCCGCAGCCGCGTCGTGCCCTGGCGCATCGGCATGGCGGAGAAGACGCGCAACCAGTTCGAACGCGAACTGCTGCCGCGCTTCATGCTGCGCCAGCGCTGGTTTGCTGCCAAGACCGAGCCGCTGGCACGCGTCGATCTGGCCGAGCACGCCACGCTGCAAGTCGGCCGCGAGCAATGGCTGCTGGCGCTGGTCGACGCCCAGGGCCCGGCCGAACCCGGTCGCTACTTCGTGCCGCTGACCTTGGCCTTCGAAGACGACAACGAAGAGCGCACGCGCGCGCTCGCCGCGCTGGCAGTCACCAAGGTGCGCCAGCAGGCCAAGATGGGGCTGCTGGCCGACGCGATGGCCGACGAGCCCTTCTGCCGCGCCATCGTCGCGGCCATCGGCGCCGGCCGCGACCTGAAGGGCGAAGGCGGCACGCTGCGCTTCACGCCGAGCAAGGCGTACGGCGACGTGGTCGGCGACGCCTTGCAGGGCAGCACGCCGCTGCACCGGCTGTCGGCCAGCAGCAACTCGATCAGCCTGCTCGGCGATCGCCTGTTCCTCAAGGCCTATCGGCGGCTGCAGGCCGGCGTCAGCCCGGAGCTGGAGATGGGCCGCTTCCTCACCGACGTGGTCGGCTACAAGCACTGCGTGCCGGTCGCCGGCAGCATGGAGTTCCATGCCAGCGGCGGCGCCGTCTGGACGCTGGCGCTGCTGCAGGCGCAGGTCGACAACCAGGGCGACGCGTGGAACTTCACCGTCGACCAACTCGCGCGCTGGCTGGAGTCGCCCGGCGACGGCAGCGGCCAGGACGGCGCGGCGGCAATGGTCGATCGCATGCAGGTGCTGGCGCGCCGCATCGCCGAGCTGCATGTGGCGCTGGCGCGCCGCACCGGGGACCCGGCTTTCGATCCCGAACCGGTGCAGGCCGCCGACATCCAAGCCTGGGCCGGCGCGGTGCACACCGAGTGCCGGCAAACGCTGGACCTGATGGCGCGTCGCCGCGAGGCCTGGACCGAACCGCTGGCCGGCCTGGCGGCGCGCCTGATGGCTGCTGCGCCCACGCTGCTGGCGCGCATCGACGGCTTGGTGAAGAGCGCGCCGCAAGGCCTGAAGACCCGGCTGCACGGCGACCTGCACCTGGGCCAGGTGCTGATCCAGCGCGATGACTTCCTGATCATCGACTTCGAAGGCGAGCCCCAGCGTTCGCTGGCCGAGCGCCGTGCCAAACACAGCGCGCTGCGCGATGTCGCCGGCATGCTGCGTTCGTTCGACTACGCGCGCCACACGGCGTTGCACCAGAGCGCGCAGGGCGCTGCCGATCTCGCCCGCCTGGCGCCGGTGGCGAGCCAGTGGGAGCGCCGCGTGCGCGCGGCCTTCTTGCAGACCTACCGCCAAGTCGCCATCGACGGCGGGCTGTACGCCGACGAGACCGCGTTCGCCGCGGTCCAGGGCCAGCTCGACCTGTTCGAGCTGGAGAAGGCGCTGTACGAGCTGCGCTACGAAATGGACAACCGGCCTGACTGGGTCGGCCTCCCGCTGGCCGGCATTGCCGCGCTGGCCGGCATCACCGCAACGAGTTAGGAGACTCCATGCAGAACATCGACGTCATGCTCGAGCCGCTGCGCTCCTTGTTGCAGCAGGTCGGCGCCTTCATGCCGCGCCTGGCGATGGCCTTGGGCGTTTTGCTCGTCGGCTGGCTGGTGGCCAAGGCGTTCCGCTTCAGCGTCGTCAAGGCGATGCGGGCGCTGAACTTCCATGTGCTGACCGAACGCGCCGGCATCGACGGCTTTCTCCAGCAAGGGGGCACCGACAAGGACACCACCGACGTCTTCGGCTGGATTGCCTATGCGCTGGTGATCCTGGCCTCGCTGATCATCGCCTTCAACAGCCTCGGGCTGACGCAGGTCACCGACCTGCTGGGCAAGGTGCTGCTCTTCGTGCCCAAGCTGCTGGTGGCGCTGCTGGTCGTGGTGTTCGGCAGCTACTTCGCGCGCTTTGCTGCGAACGCGGTGCAGAGCTATTGCCGCAGCGCCGGCATCAGCGACGCCGAGCTGCTGGGCCGGCTGATGCAGTACGGCATCATGGCCTTCGTCGTGCTGCTGGCGGTCGACCATCTCGACATCGGCGGCGGGCTGATCCAGCAGACTTTCCTGATCCTGCTGGCCGGCGTCATCGTCGCCCTGGCGCTCGCCTTCGGGCTGGGCGGACGCGAGCGCGCCGCGGCATTGATCGAGCGCTGGTTCCCGCGCGACCGCAGCGAAGGCAGCTAGTGTAGTGTTGCATTCTG
>JAUYAJ010000141.1 GCA_030693565.1 Rubrivivax sp. | reverse complement strand
CGTCGGATCCGGCAGGGCTGCGGTAGTTAGGATCCTCGCCGTCCGAAAAGCGATGCATCCTGAGAAACTGCCACTCGAGCAGGAAGATGGCAGCGATACCGCCTCCCGCCCAGGCCAGGATCATCGGTTCCTGTCGAACCTTCACCCACAGGAAAACGCCCAGCAGCAGGGCATCCAGGACCATCGCCGTGATCAAGATGAAAGGCTTGGCATTGACTTCGGATTTCAAGTGTCGCAACAGGCCCCAGTGGATCCCGATGTCCATCAGCAGGTAGAAGATCGCGCCCAGCGCGGCGATTCGGCTGAGGTCGAAAAACGCCGCCAGCAGCGCCGCCGCGACGCAGGTGTAAACCAGCATGTGGGTCTGCAGATGGCCTGTCATGCCCAAGTGCCTGTGCGGGACCAGTTCCATCTTCGTGAGCATGGCCAGCATGCGTGACACGGCGAACACACTGGCCAGAAGCCCCGACGAAGTGGCCACAATCGCCACGGCGATGGTGAACCAGACACCGTACTGGCCCAAGGCAGGCCGCGAAGCCTCGGCCAGGGCGTAATCGCGGGCCTTGGCGACCTGTTCGATCGACAGCGTGGAGCCGACCGCCCAGGAAACAAGCAGGTAGACGATCAGACAGATGGCCAGCGAGATGATGATCGCCCGACCGATGTTCTTCTCGGGGTTCTTCAGCTCGCTGCCGCTGTTGGTGATCGTCGTGAAGCCCTTGTAGGCCAGGATGCCGAGCGCCACTGCAGCGATGAAGCCTTCGACCCCGCCAGCGCCCAGGCCCAGGTCTGTTTCGGTGCCTGAGGGGCGGAACGAGAAGCCGGCGAACCACAGGGCCACCAGCGCAAACACCAGCACCCCGCCCACCTTCAGCAGCGCGGCGAACACCGCGACGCGGCTGATCACGGCATTCGTCGCGACGTTGATGGCAAAGACAACGGCAATCAGCGAGACACCGAGGACCGGCACCCACACCGGGTTGGTCGGCGCGTCCACCGCCTGCATCACATAGGTGCCGAAGGTTCGTGCAACAAGGCTCTCGTTGATGACCATCGACAGCACCATCAGCAAGGCCAATCCGCCTGTCATCACGCTGCGGCCGTAGGCCTTCATCAGGAACATCCCGATGCCGCCAGCCGACGGATAGGCGCTGGCCAGTTTGATGTAGCTGTAGGCACTGAATGCGCTGACGACGGCCGCGACCACGAACGCCAGGGGAAACAGCGGACCGGCAAGTTGAGCCACCTGGCCGGTCAGCGCGAAGATGCCGGCACCGATCATCACGCCAGTGCCCATCGCGACGGCGCCGGCCAGACTGAGGCTGCCTGCCTTGTAGGCGCCAGATGATCCGTGCTTGCCGTGATCGCTCATCAGATCCTTGGCGTGGGTTGCTGCACTCAAATGTAGCGACAGGTTCGCCAACACCACCACCAACGCCAAGGGCGAGGCACAGACCCTGACCCCCGCGGCCTGCACGGTCGCTGCGCTGCCGCACATAGACACCAAGCGTTTCCTCGGTCGACAGGGGCGTTCCAGCGGATCACACCGGGATTGCCGCCGGGTTACCCACCGAACAGACGGCAGGGGAATCGACGGATAGCCTGTCAAGGTGAACGGCGAACCGATTGCCTGACCCGCCTTACCCCAACCCCACCCTATGCTTACCAGAGAGTCCATGAGCGCTGTCCTGCCACTACCGCAACTCGACGCGCCCCGCAGCGCCATCGACATGCTCAACAGCGCATGCTTCTGCTTCAGCCTGGACCAGAAATCGCTGGCGCGCGCCCTCGATTCGGAACTGGGGCAGCCCGGTCTTTCAGAGATGGTTCGACAGCGATGTCCGTATCTCTTTGCTGCACGACCCGTGTTTGTCGCGACACCACAGTTGCAGCGCATGGCGCAGGTGATGCAGGCCGTTGAATCGGTGGTGGCCTTGCCGGCGTATCGGGAGCAGGTGCTGGCCGACGCACCGGCCATCGCCCGGATCGGCGCCGGCGGGCCGCTGGGGGTCTTCTTCGGCTACGACTTTCACCTGAGTCAGGGTCGCCTGGGGCTGATCGAGGTCAATACCAACGCCGGCGGGGCGATGCTCAACGCGGTGATGGCGCGGGCGCAGCGGGCGTGCTGCACGGCGGTGGCTGGGATGGTGCCCACACTGGGCAGCGTGGCCTCGTTCGAGCAAGGCATCGTCGACATGTTTCAGCATGAATGGCAGTTGGCTGGCCTGAATGGTGGCATGCGCCCGCTGGCCAGCATCGCCATCGTCGACGTGGCGCCCGAGGATCAGTACCTCTACCCGGAGTTCCTGCTGTTCCAGCAATTGTTCGAGCGGCACGGCCTGCGCGCGGTCGTCGCCGATCCGGCTGCGCTGGTGTGGCGCGACGGCGTGCTGTGGCACGGCGACCTGGCCATCGACCTGGTCTACAACCGCCTGACCGACTTCTACCTGGAGCAGCCGGGCAGTGCCGCGCTGCGCGAAGCGTATGTGCAGCAAGCGGTCGTGCTGACACCTCACCCGCAGGCCCACGCGCTGTACGCCGACAAGCGGCACCTCGCACTGTTCAGCGATGCCGCGCACTTGCAGGCGTTGGGCGTGCCGGAAGCGACGCAGCAAATCCTGCTCGAGCATGTGCCTCGCACCGAGGTCGTCGACGCGGCCGACGCACAGCGCTTGTGGGACGCGCGCCGCAGCTTGTTTTTCAAGCCCGTCGCAGGCTTTGGCAGCCGCGCGGCCTACCGGGGAGACAAGCTGACGAAGCGCGTCTGGCAGGACATCCTGGCCGGCGACTACGTCGCCCAGGCCATCGTGCCACCTGGGGAACGGGTGATCGACGACGCGGACGCGCTGACGGCAGGGCCTGCGACAGGGGCCACCAAGGCCATGAAGTTCGACCTTCGTGCCTACACGTACGACGGCCAAGTGCAATGGGTGGCCGCGCGGCTGTACCAGGGGCAGACCACCAACTTTCGAACGCCGGGTGGTGGCTTTGCGCCGGTGTACAGCTCGGCGGATGCGTCGGGTCGAACCGTGCTTGCCTGCACGGGCGACGCCGGAGCTGACGACGATGCACATGCCTCCTATGTCTTCCTGCTCGACGAAAGCAGCGGCGTCCACCCGGTCCCCCACGCCTTGTACGTTGCGCTGGCGCGCGGCGAGGCAACGCTCCATGCCATGGCCGGACAGACCCTGCGCCTGGCCGACTGGTTTGTGCGCCTGAAATGCGGTGCGCCGGACCTTGTCGTCAACGAGACCTACAGCCTGGTGCGGTTCGACGCCGAAGGGCGTGTCGATCCGGCGCACGCACCCAGCGCAGCCCAGACACCTGAGGCTGCTCCTGAAAACGTCGCGTGGCCCACCGCGGCGGAACGCGACCGAATGCGTGAGCTGCTGTTTGGCAAGTCCCCAGCACCCGATGCGTCATGTGCGGCATTTGCGGTGAACTGAGATTCGACGGCGCACCGCCCGATAGGCGGGCGGTCGAACGCATGTCGGAGAAGCTGGCCCGCCGCGGGCCGGACCACGCCGGCACCTTCGCCGACGGGCCGCTGGCTTTCGGTCACCGGCGCCTGGCGATCATCGACTTGTCGCCGAGTGCCGATCAGCCGATGGTTGACGCCGCGCTGCAGCTGGCCCTGGTGTTCAACGGCACGATCTACAACTACCTGGAGCTGCGCACTGAGCTGATGGCCATGGGCTATGTCTTCTTTTCTGAAGGCGACAGCGAAGTGATCCTCAAGGCGTATCACGCCTGGGGAGAGACCTGCGTGCAACGTTTCCATGGCATGTTCGCCTTCGCCATCTGGGACATGCGGGGCGCGCAAGAGGGGCGCCTGGGCAGTCTGTTCCTGGCGCGCGACCGTTTCGGCATCAAGCCGATGTACCTGACGCAGGACGCCCAGCGATTGCGCTTCGCGTCGAGCCTGCCGGCGCTGCTGGCGGGTGGCGGCGTGGACACGCAGCTGGATCCGGTGGCCTTGCATCACCATTTCACGCTGCACACCGTGGTGCCTGCTCCGCGCACCGTATTGCGCGGCGTGCGCAAGCTGCCGCCCGCCACGACGATGACGCTGCGCACGGATGGTTCGGTCACGCAGAGGGTGTACTGGACGCTGGACGCCACGCGGCCGGCACAGCCACTGACCGAGACTGAATGGTTGGACGCGACCCGCAAGCTGCTGGTGCGCGCGATCGAGCGCCGACGTCTCGCCGCCGACGTGCCGGTGGGCGTGTTGTTGTCCGGCGGCCTGGATTCAAGCCTGCTCGTCGGCCTGCTCGCCGACCATGTCGACAACTTGTTGACCTTCTCGATCGGCTTCGAGGGCATCCCCGGCGTCAGCGTGGGCGCTGAGAAAGCCGACGAGTTCGAGTTCTCGGACCTGATCGCGGCGCAGTTCAAGACCCGTCACCACAAGCATCTGATCCCGAACAGTGAGGTGCTGGCACGCCTGCCCGAAGCGGTGGCGGCCATGACCGAGCCGATGATGAGCCACGACGTGATCGCGTTCTACCTGCTCAGCGAGCGGGTGTCGAAGGAAGTGAAGGTCGTGCTGGCAGGGCAGGGCGCCGACGAGGTGTTTGGCGGCTACTTCTGGTACCCGTTGATGGACGCCGAAACCGGCACCGCGGTTGAGCGCTTCAGCCGGCACTACTTTGACCGCGACCATGCCGAGTACGTGGAGATGATCGCGCCGGCGTGGCAGGTGCCTGAAGTGGCTGAAGTGCCTGATGTGCCGGCCGCAACCGACGTGACCACCGAACTGGTGGCACGCGAGCTGGCCAAGCCACAGGCCGATACTTTCCTCGATCAGGTCTGGCGCTTCGACACCACGACCTTGATCGTCGACGATCCGGTCAAGCGTGTGGACAACATGCCGATGGCCTGGGGCCTGGAGGTGCGCGTGCCCTTCCTGGACCATGAACTGGTCGAGCTTGCAGCCCGGATGCCGCCTGAACTCAAGCTCAAGGAAGGTGGCAAATACCCGCTGAAGGCGATCTCGCGCGGCGTGATACCCGATGCGGTGATCGACCGGCCGAAAGGCTACTTCCCGGTGCCCGCGCTGAAGCATGTGCGTGGCCCGTTTCTGGAACTCATGCGCAGCATCCTGATGTCAGACGCCTGCGTCCAGCGCGGCCTGTACCAGCGTGCCTACGTCGACAAGCTGCTGGCTGACCCGGAAGCCCACTTCACACGCATCCAGGGCAGCAAGCTGTGGCACCTGGCGCTGCTGGAATGGTGGCTGCAGGTGCATGTGGACGGCGAGCCGGGTGGGGCAGGCGCAGTCGGCGCCTGACGGCGAATCCGATGACACGCGCCCCCCAACCTGAGCGCCATCGCATGGATTGGCAACGTCTACTGTTGACGAGCGTGCTGTGGCCGCTGCTGTGGCTGCAGGCCTTGCAGGTGCGGCGGGCCTGGCCATGCATGCCCGAGCCCCCGGGCCACCGCGCCGGCACGGCCGGCCGTGGACCACGGCTGCGCCTTCTGGTGGCCGGTGATTCAGGTGCCGCCGGTGTGGGTGCCCCGACGCAGGACCAAGGTCTGTGCGGGCAGCTGGTGCGATGCCTGAGTCCCCATCACACGGTGCATTGGCGCGTGCTGGCAGCCAACGGACTGGACTCGGCAGGCTTGCTGGAAATGCTGGAAGCAGCACCTCGCACGGACTTCGACGTGGTGGTGCTCTCGGTCGGCGCCAACGATGCGACGGGCTTGCTCAGCCCGCTTCGGTGGGCGCTCTGGCAAGACCGCCTGGCCACGCTGATCGAACAGCGGTTCGGGCCCGCGCTGCTGGTGCACAGCGCCGTACCACCCATGCATGCCTGCCTGGCGCTGCCACAGCCGCTGCGTTGGTTCATGGGCCGTTGGGCACGACAGATGAACGATACCCTGGCGGCGATGCTGCCTGAGCAATGCGTTCGCATCATGCACTGGCATCCAGAAACGACGACGACGCTGGGCATGGCAGCGGATGGCATCCATCCAAGTGCCAGCGGCTACGCGGTCTGGGCCGAAGGCTTGAGCCCGCACATTCTGGCCAGCAGTGCAGGATTGCCAGATCGCGGAGGTCGTTCGGAGCGGGCCATTGGGTGCGCTGTCGCACAGACGGGACATGCGCTCGGAGTCGACGATCAAGCCTGATCTGTGGCTTGCCGGGTGGCTTTGGCGGCGTCTGGGTGCCGATCCTGCTGGTCATCGTCGTCGGTCTTGCGGCATGGGCGGTCATGCAGAAACGCAAATGACGATGAAGCACGTTCATTTCGCAGCGCACCGGCAACCCCTTCAGCATCGAGCGGGTCGAACGCCCGTGGCTCATTCTTCCCGGGTCCCGACAGGGCCCCACACCCACCAGGAGTTTTCCATGACTGCACTTCGCACGCTCATCGCCTTGTCTGTCGCCGCGCTTGCCACCGCCTGCGCGGCCCCGGGCGGCATGTACGCTTCGTCGCCCTCCGCGCCAGCCATGGGCGGCATGGCTGCGCCCATGCCGATGGCGTCGATGGAGCCCCGCATGAAGGCCATGCAAGACATGCATCAGAAGATGATGAGTGCGAAGACCCCGACAGAGCGGCAGGCATTGATGGCCGACCACATGAAGGCCATGCAGGGCGGCATGGCCATGATGAAGGAGATGCAGGGCGGCATGCCAAGCATGAGCGGCATGGGCGAGGGTAAGGCGATGCCTGCTGACATGGCCAAGCGCCAGCAGATGATGACCGAGCACATGGCCTCGATGCAGATGATGATGAACATGATGTCGGACCGCATGCCGGCGGACCCTGCGATGAAGTGATGGGCAGGCCATGAATAGCGGGACTCGGCGCCGACGAAGCCCCTCGGCCCCGGCCTCCTGAGTCGAATTCCAATGCAGCCGAAAACCTTGATCTCCCGCTACCCCTTGATGCTGGTCGTAGTGAGTGCGCTCGCGGCTTGCCAACCTGTCGGTCGGGGCGGCGACATGCCCGTTTCGGTGCAAGCCCTCGCCACACCGGCCAAGAACGGCGCCCGCATCTACTTCACCGCCATCAGTGAGCGCGGGTCCGCCATCAGCTACTCCGGCGGGCCAGACATCGGCGGCGGGATGATGGGCGGCACGGGGGCATGGCTCACCTGCGCCTCGTGCCACGGACCTGAAGGCCGTGGCGGCATCCACACGATGCACATGCGCCTGATGAAAGCGCCCGATATCCGCTACGCTGCGCTGGCCAGCATGCCCGAGATCAAGGGAAGAGCCAGGCCCTACGATTTCGACGACTCTCGCAAGACGGTTGAGACCGGTCGCCACCCGGATGGCGAAGCGCTCGATGCCGACATGCCGCGCTGGAAAATGAGCGAGGCCGATCTGAACGACTTGTTCAGTTTTCTGAAGAGCCTTTCGAACTAGCGCCACACGCGGCAGGTGTTCCGTATCCGCTCACCGGCTGGTTGCTGTCGCAGCGGCTTGCCACCTTGGCAATGAGCCTGAGTTCGGCGCCGACCCTTTGCCATGCGCTGCGCCCGCGCGGCAAGGGCCTGCGAGCGGATTGACCGAAACTCAAGGCCATGGACATACTTGCACACGGCCTGTGGGCCGGCGTCGGCATCGCGGCACTCGGGCGACAAGTGCCTGTCACGCGGCGTACCGCCGTGATGACGGTCAGCCTCGCAGCGTTGCCCGATGTGCTGCAGATGCTTCCGGTCGTTGGCTGGTGGTGGCTGGGCGGCGGTACATTTGCCGCGGTTCAGGCTTTCGCGATCGCAGTGCCGGGCCAGGAGCCCTTGTTGCCCGCCGCGGTCTTGTTTGTATCGCACCACTTGCACTGCACGGTACACAGCGCCGTCGTGGCAGGTCTCGTGACGGCGCTCGTCTGGCGCCTGCGACGTGCGCTGTGGATTCCGTTGCTCGGCTGGTGGTCACACATCGTGATCGACGTGTTCACCCATTCGGCGGTCTACTACGCGTCGCCGGTCCTCTATCCATTCACTGAACGAGGCTTTGACGGCATCGCCTGGAACACACCGTGGTTCATGGTCGCGAACTATCTGGCGCTGGGTGCGGCAGGACTCTGGGTGTGGATCACGTTCAAGCGCGGCAGCACCTGACTTTGCCGCAACCACGGGCAATGCGGCGAGTGGGTTGGCTCATCGGTCTGCGTGCATGTGCTGTCAATCAACACCAGCTGGCCCGGTCGCCGGGGTCGGCCAGCAACTCATGGATGCTGGCCTCGATGATCCGGTAGCCGACATTGCCGTAGAGCTTCTGCCGCCCGTCGTTGAGCACGAAGGTGGGGCTGCCTTCGACAAGCAGCCGGTCCTTGGCATCGAAGTCTGCGCACAGCGCTGCATGGGCAGCACCGCTGTCGATCTGCCGGCGGATGCTGTCAACAGGCAATGACATGTCCGCGGCCATCGCTTCCTGATTTCTCCGATCGGCGATGTCCTGCAGATCCCGGAAGAAACCGAGACGACAACGCCACACCGTCTCCTCGAAGACACTCTTGCCGCCGAACCGGTCTTCGGGCGCCGCCGAGACCTCTCCCTGTTTCTCCAACTGCTGGATGGCCTTGAGAAACAGGTGGCAACTCACCGAAGTGGGCGGAACATTCCGGGTCCAGATCTCGGGATGAATGTCGACGTGATCGAAGCGCACCGCCATCTGTTGCACATGCTGCGAATAGCCCGCTGCACCGCCCTTGTCGCCCCAGCCGGTCTCGATGCGCGCCGCGACATCGCCGAACAGGTGGAGGAATCGATACTCGACATGGACTTGGTCGCCGAACTGCCGCCGCAACTCGTCAAGCTTGATCTGCGCCACATAGGCCCACACGCAAAGCACGTCGGAGAAGTAGGAAACGGTCAAGATCGGTTGCATGGTGGCGGTTCCTCGGGTCGCTGATGAGGCCCGCGATGCGGCTCGCAGCCCACCTGGATCACTTGCGTCTTTGCAGGACGGCCCAAATGACCACGCCGACAACGACGACCAGCAGGATCGGACCCCAGAGGCCGCCGTATCCGCCCATCCAGCCACCGCCCCACATGCCGCTGTCATTCATCATGTTGCTGTTCTGCGCTGACGCCAGTCCACTGGCGAGCGCCGACACCGAACCAGTCACTATCGCGTTCAATGATTTCATGGAAACCTCCGTTGTGAAACAGATCGCCTGAGCAAGCGCCCCGGGGACCGAAACGCCTTGAATACGGTGGTGGGCTGCGATGTCCAGGCCCCGCAATGGCACGGCGGGAATCAGCCGCCAGAGACAAGCCCAGCCAACCCAGCCTAGGCCATGGCGCTGCTGCTGTCGGTTCGGCTGCGCACATACTCGGCCGTGAGGAGCGCCAAAGCTTCGCCCAGCTATCGGTACGAGACGGGCGAATCGGTTCGAGGCCTCAACCGGCCAGTCTGCAGGGCCATACGTCGGTCGGTTCGTCCGCCACCCAGTGAAGGCAGATTGATGGCATGGGCACGAGCCTGCCGCTGAACGAGCGCTCAAGCCGGGGAGCGAACGGCCGCCGCTGCGGCTCTGATTGCCATGGCGCCAAGCCCTGCTACGGGCACCGACCCGTGCCTCGATGTCTCAGGCGGGCTGACCGTTCTCAGGCCCAGCCCGAACTTTTGCGTCGTCCGGGCATCGCGGCCTCCAGGACCGGGAGGGCAGCCTCCACCCGAGGTCTCCGAGGCTGCTTGCAAAAGCATGATCGTGACGCCAACCCCACAACACGATGTGCGGCGACGGCCCTTGCGCGTCGCGGTCAGCACCGCGCCGCTGACCGCTGGTGAGTTCGCAGCTGCGGTCCACAGCATCGGCCGCAAGTGCCCTGCCAGGCGGCGCCACCGACACGGAAACTGGCGTTTGAACGACCCATGCCGACGCTCTGCGTCTTGTCCTACAGGAACTCAGGGTCATGACCATTGGCTCCCAGGAGCGTCTCCCAAGAAGATCGTCGAATGCCTTGTGCAACACCCCATTGGAAGGACAGGCCATGCGAACTCGAGTGACAGTTACCGCCCTGTGCGCCGCGGCGCTGCTGATGACCGCTTGTGACAAGGACCCAACAGCCCCGCCAATGCCGTATATGGCGCCAGTCAAGGTCGAATCTGGCATGGCGCCCGTGACCGGGGGCGACAGCTCGGTGCCGTCGGCCGCTTCCGTGCTGACACCTGCCACGGCCGCAGAGCCAGCGGCCAGCGCCGCCCGCACCAACGACGGGCTCACGCGCGCGCAGGAATCCACCGCCATGCCAATAGCCGGGCAGAACAACGACCACTCCGCACCGCTGGCCACGGGCAAGGGCGCCAGTTCGCCCAAGTAGCCGCCCGGCGGCGCAGAGGCAGCGGGATGACAAGGGCGCGGACCTGTCAGACCCGGAGGCAGTGGAGTCGAAAGAATCGCTGCAGTTTGTTGAAACCGAGGCGAGAGCCTGAAGCCTTCAGTTTCCCTCAGGGTAGGCGGCGCGTGTCGCAGGCCACGCGCCTATGCACTGGATTGCACCGGAGGTCCTGCGACTGATCACGGCATGCCATGGCGCTGCGACGAACGGATGCACGGCGATGAGGTACGGGAAGCCAAATCGACCTTGCGTTTGCGCAGCTTGGAAAACGCCATCAACCGCCACCGCGGTTGATCGTCACGGCGCCAAGCCCTGCAGTCTCTCGCTCAGCGTGGCAGCCGAAAGCTCGCCAATTCTCGTGCTCACCAGCCGCCCCTTGGCGTCGAAGAAAAGTGTCGTGGGCAGCGCCCCTTGTTTGAACGCAACGCCAGCTTGCTTGTTGGCATCGATCAGCACGTTGTGCAGCAGCAGCTTGCGGGCTCGCAACCAAGCGCCCACCTTGTCGGCGGACTCGCCCTGACTCAGGAAGGCGAAGTTCACGCGGGACGGCCGAGCTGAGCCTGGTGCAGCATGGGCATCTCGCGCACGCACGGCGGGCACCATGAAGCCCACAGGTTGAGCACGGTCGGCTTTTGCCCCTGAATTCGGCGAGATTCATCGGTCGGCCCTCCAGCGACGTCAGACTGAGCGCCGTAAGCGTACAGCGAACCCATCTTGAAGTTGGCGGTGCCACCGATAACGATCGTGTCCACTTAGGACTTACGTGGACACGATGGCAAGCGACAAGACAGCGAATCGGCGGCGCTACAGCCCGGAGTTCAAGGCCAAGGTGATGGGCGAGTGCGATGTGCTCGGCGCCTCAGTGGCCAAGGTGGCGATGTCGCACGGCATCAACACGAACGTCGTGCATGGCTGGCGCAAGCTGGCGCGCGGGGTCGGCGGCCCGACGGGGGCCTCTCCTCGCGAGAGTTCGTGCCGGTCACCGTCGAGCCGGGGCGCGTGCAGCCCGCTGCTGAGCGCGACATTGAAGTCGAATTGTGCCGCGGCCCGTTGACCATGAAGCTCACCTGGCCCGTGTCGGCGGCGGCCGGTCTCGCGGCCTGGACGCGCGAGCTGTTGCGGTGATTCGGATCGACGCCATGTGGCTGGCGGTGGCGCCGCTGGACATGCGCGCCGGCACGGAGTCGGCGCTGGCCCGAGTCGTGGGTGTCTTCGGTGCCGCCCGGCCGCATCACGCCTACCTGTTCGCCAACCGGCGCGCCAATCGCATGAAGGTCCTCGTGCACGACGGCATCGGCGTTTGGCTGGCAGCGCGGCGGCTGAACCAGGGCAAGTTCGTGTGGCCCCGCGACGGTGGTTCGACCTTGACCCTGACGCGCGCGCAATTCGACGCGCTTGTGCTGGGCCTGCCCTGGGCGCGCATCGGCGAGGCCGGGGTCGTTCGAGTGCTATAGAGCGGCGCGCAATTCAATTGCCGAAGGTGCCGATGCGCATGTGCGCAGCGCCCGGCAAGATCACCATCCGTGATCGCCGCCAACCTCGACACGCTGAGCCCGGACCAACTGCGAGATGCAGTCCGTGTGCTGATGGCCGAGCTGGCCAGCAAGAGCGCGGATATCGCCTTCAAGCAAGCCACCATCGACAAGCTCGCGCACGAAATGGCGATCTTGAAGCGGCTGAAGTTCGCCGCCCGAAGTGAGAAGTACGCCGAGGCCTTCAACGGCGAGCACAAGAGTCTCATCGACGAGACCATCGACACCGACCTGGCGGCGCTGGCTCTGGAGATCGAACAGCGCACGCCAAGCAAGGACAAGGTCGAGAAGCAGCAACCCAGGCGCGCCGTGCTGCCGAGCGATCTGCCGCGCACCGTACACCGCCACGAGCCCGACAGCACCGCCTGCAGCTGCGGCTGACAGCTCAAGCGCATCGGCGAAGACGTGGCCGAGAAGTTGGACTATGCGACGGGCGTCTTCACGGTCGAGCGCCACATCCGCGGCAAGTGGGTCTGCACGAAGTGCGAGACGCTGGTGCAGGCTCCCGTGCCAGCGCACGTCATCGACAAGGGCATCCCCACCACCGGGCTGTTGGCCCAGGTGCTGGTGGCCAAGTACCAGGACCACCTGCCGCTGTACCGCCAGGAGCACATCTTCGGCCGCGCCGGCCTGGCGATCCCGAGATCAACGCTGGCCAGCTGGGTAGGCCAGTGCGGCGTGCAGTTGCAGCCGCTCGTCGACGCCCTCAAGGCGGTGATGCTCAAGAGCCCGGTGCTGCACGCCGACGAGACGCCAGTGGCGATGCTCAAGCCGGGCAACAGGAAGACGCACCGGGCCTACATCTGGACCTACTGCACCACCTCCTACGACGCGCTCAAGGGGTGGTGTTCGACTTCGCCGAGGGGCGCGGCGGGCAGCATGTCCGGGGCTTCCTGGGCCTGGACACCAAAGCAGGCCATGACGGGTGGCACGGCAAGCTCGTGTGCGACGACTTCTCAGGCTACAAGGCCTGCTTCGAGTTGGGCGTGACCGAGGCGGGATGTCTGGCTCACGCCAGGCGCAAGTTCCACGAGTTGTGGGTCAACCACGGCAGCCAGGTGGGCGAGCGGGCACTGAAGTTCTTCGCCGAGCTGTACGACATCGAGCGTGAGGGCAGAGACCTCCAACCCGATGAGCGAAGGCGACGACGCCAGGAGCGGTCAGCCGAAGTGGCCAAGGCGCTGCAGCAGTGGTGGCAGCAGCAGCGGGCATTGGTGCCCGAGGGTTCAGCCACGGCCAATGCCATCAACTACAGCCTGAAGCGCTGGGATGCGCTGACACGCTTCATCGACGACGGCGACTTGCCCGCGGACAACAACTGGGTGGAGAACCAGATCCGGCCAATTGCAGTTGGCAGATCGAACTGGTTGTTCGCCGGCTCGCTTCGGGCCGGCCAGCGCGCCGCGGCGGTGATGAGCCTGCTTCACTCAGCCAAGCTCAACGGGCACGATCCGTACGCTTATCTCAAAGACGTGCTCACCAGGCTGCCCACGCAGCCCGCCGGTCGGATCGAGGAGTTGCTGCCGCATCGCTGGCGGCCAGGCGCCGCAGTCTGACCTGCGCGTCTCGCCGCGGCGGTGTGATGCCCGCGCGCATACGTTCTTCGGCTGGCAGCGCAGCGAGCAGTTGGTTCGAAAGGGGTTGCGGGTGTCGGTCAACGGGTTTGCCCAAGGCTGCTTGTCGATCTTGCATTGCGTACCGGCGAGATGACAGCCGATGATCATCAACGAACACCGTGCACCGCCTGGCCCCGACGGACCGGATCTGCGCGGCTCGCAAGCTCAGCCATGTCCTGCGTGCACTACCGTACGGACGCCGGTCACCCGCAGTGCGAAGCTGCGCCGTCGTCTATCTGCCGGAGCTTCCTTCATGATCGGTATTTCCACCCTTGGTTCGCCTGCGCCGAACGGATTGCTCGGCAGCCTGAGATCGTGGCTTAGCACTTGGTCGGGCCAGACTTGGCAACCGGCGGACGACATGCCGGGTGACGCCGGTGGGCCGAATGCGCAGCCCAAGTGCGTGGTTCGCGTGCTGGTTGTTGATGACAACCCCGTAAACCTGTCAATCATCTCGGCGCAGTTGGAGTCGAAGGGACTGTTGACCATGCTGGCGGCCGATGGCGCCGAAGCCGTGGCGCTCGCCTGTGAATTGCACTTCGACCTGATCCTGATGGATCTGCAGATGCCCATCCTCGACGGGATGGAGGCGACCGCGGCGATTCGGCGTTTCGAGACCACCAGTTCGCGGCCGGCTGTGCCTGTTGTCGCCTACACCAGCATCAGCCCGCGTCCGGGCATGCTGGCCACCCACAGCATGAACGGCAGCCTGGCCAAGCCCTGTGACGATCAGGATCTTGAGGACTGCCTGATCCAGTGGTGTCCCACTTACCACTCAGAATTGGTCGCGACTTTTGGTCCCTCCGGCAACAGCAGTTGGCAGAAAGCTGCGAATCCGAGACTCGACTCCCATTGCGCTTCGCTGCGGTGACCTGCAGCCTGACCGCCGCCTGTCGAAGACTCTCTGATCGGCCTGCGGTGCCTGCCGTCAAGCCCGCAACCCGACGCCCCCACCAATGAACTCGAACGCAATACATCCACGCAGGCGATGTTCGGATCAGTTCCCGATGCTTGACGACTGTTCGAGTTCACGAAGAGCGTGTTGCGCCGCATGACCCGCGCAATGGCCGACGAGGACGTCATTGCGGCCGTCAGGCCCGCTGACGACGGCCGAGCGTCGATCCTTCCTTGCCAGTCGTCCCCGTTCACGGCAGCCGTCTGGGGCGAGCGGCTCAGGAATGCCTGATGGCAGGTCTGGAACAAGACATCACGCAGATGGCATGCGCCCAGGATCTGCGTCAGCGTCCGTCCGGTCAGGTCTTCGCCCGCGCAGCCGAGCAGCAAGGTGACAGTGGGCGACGCACCTTGCCACATGAAGTCGCTGACCCGACCCTCCCGCCCAACGACGGGAATCAGCACCATCCGACCGGGCGTCGCCAATTCCGCAAGCACCGCGACGTTCCACTGTGCGCGGCGCATCAAGCTCGGCAAGCCACGGCCGCGAGGGGCGATTGCCGCGTCCCGGCCGAGCGCTTGCAAACAAGGCTCAAGCTGGCTGTAAAGCGCAGCATCGATCATGTTCACTCTCCTTGTCGTCGACCACTTGACGCCGAGCCTAGGCCAGAGCCGGACCCTGATCTGTTTGGCAGCGCACTCATGGCGAGAATTTCTCCGACAAACCAACGGCGTCGCGTCCTACGCGCGGGATCCATGTCGTCGGGTCGGGCAGCATCTCGTGCCATCGGCCGCTCCATGTTCTTGACTGCAGGCGCTACACTTTTTGGTCTAGACATGCGCTTGCTACCCCTCGTCAGGCGAGTGAGCATGAAAGACCCCCCGCAGCACGACATCAGGCCGTCGCCTGCGCCCCAACGACTTCGTCCACCCAAGCAAGGGAACGGCGTGAAAAACACACTCTCGGCTATGCGCAAGGACTTCCCGGTGGTGTGCGTGGGCGGTTCGGCCGGGGGTCTGGATGCCTACATCCGGCTGCTGACATGTCTGCCAGCAGATCTGGGCGTGGCCGTGGTCATCGTCAACCACATCACCCGCTTTCCGACGCAGTTGCACACGATCCTGCCGAAGTACACGTCGATGCCCGTTGAACTCATCAGCGACCGCCTGCTGATCGAACCCAACCGGGTCTACATCATTCCCGAGAACCGCGACCTGCACGCTGAAGGCGGCGAGTTCCAGCTCAGACCGATTTCCAAGCCACGCGGCTGGCCCGACGTCATCACGGTCTTTTTGCGCTCGCTCATCGCGCATTGGGACGGCAAGCTGATTGCCGTGATCGTGTCGGGCTACGACGGCGACGGTGCGGACGCGTTGTGCGGCATCCAGCAGGTGGGCGGCATCACCATCGCTCAGACGCTGGACACGGCCAAGCAACCCGACATGCCCGAGAGCGCAATCGCTACGGGATGCGTGGACTTCGTGCTGTCGCCCGAAAGCATCGCTCTGGCCATCAGGGGCATAGCCCAGCAAGAAGCGCAGACGGGCCCGTGACGCCCGCGGGCAAGGGCGCCTGCCTTGCCAACCCTTCCGGGTTTGTGCCTCATGAACGATCGTTCGCCCATTGCCTGGCAATGCCGATCGCGCTCACGGTGGTAGCCACCGTTCACCCAGAAGTCACCGAGCCGACGATTGGGCCGATGCAGGTCCAACTGTTCTCGGCATCCTGGCGAAGCGCGTTGAACGGCACTGCGAACTGCTTGCTGCCGATGCCTAACAGTCCACCGAATTCCAGCACAGCGTACGCAACGCGGCCGGACTTCAGGTCGATCAGCAAGTCCTTGATGTCGCTCAGGCTTTCGCCCTTGAGGTTGTTGATTGCGGTGCCGTTCATGGTGCTGGCGCTGAGCATGTTCATGGCGACGTCCTGTGTGAGACGAATCGAGTGGGCTGGGCAGGAATGCCTTGGGCGTGTGCCAAAGATAGGGGCCTGGCGGGCAGGTTGTCAGCAGGGAACACGCCGCGCGTCTGCAGGACGAGGGCGGCACGGACGGCGCGGCGGTGGTTCCAGCAGTCAAGGAGCGAGCTTGCTTTGCAGAGTCCTCGAACGCACGCGTTGGCAACGGCCTCAGCTGCTGGTCTCACACCCTGGCATGCCCGTCGAATCACCCCAGATAAGGCAGTTGCCCGGCCCGATGCCGTTCAAGCGCGATGGTGTGGTTGTGCTGCACGAAGGGTTCGCAGGAATGATTCATAGCCTGAGCCGTGAATCCGCCCCACTGTCGCGCAGCGTCATGATACGTCCGGTGTCATCGACCACGGCCGACAGCGAAGTCGCACCGCTGTGCGGTGTGCCCATGGATTCGTTGTCGAGCAGCCATTGCACGGCTCGCAACAGGCAGATCGGCTCGATCGGTCGGCGCATCACTTGCGCGACCCAGGCTCGCAGATCGGCAGGCGGCTGGACCGGCTCCGTGGCGGCCTGCAGCTTGCGGGCACTCTGCGGCCAGAACCAGTTACTCGAACACGCCGCGCGACTGGGCATGTCGGCCCGCAGGATCGATTGGGTCCGGCGTGCCGACCGGGGCCAGTCTGTGCAGCGCGAAACTGCTGCCGCCTTGACGTTTCGCGCGGTACATCGAGGCATCCGCGTGCGCGATCAGGACCGCTGCGTCGTCACCGTGGTCGGGATACAGGCTGATGCCGATACTCACCGACAGCTGCAGCACATGACCACCGACGTGGTTGTACGCCCCGATGGCAGCGATCACTTTGTCGGCGACCAGCGTGGCGTCGTCCAGCTGAGACACCTCGCTGAGCAGCACCACGAACTCGTCGCCACCGAAGCGGCTGACGGTGTCGGCCGCACGAACCGAGGACGCCAGATGCTGCGCCGCGAGGACGAGCACTTCATCGCCAACCGCGTGGCCGTAGGTATCGTTGATCTGCTTGAAGTTATCGATGTCCAGGAAGAACAGCGCCAGCCGCGTTCCGTGGCGCTTGGCACTGGCGAGGGCATGCGCCAGCCGGTCGAGCAGTAAGACCCGATTGGGCAACTGGGTCAGCGCGTCGTGTCCGGCGCTGTGCGACGCCATGTCCAGCGCCTGCGTGGCGGTGTCAGCGTCGATCTGGGCATGCAGAGCCGCGACCACCAGCTTTTCGTTGACTTCGATCAGTTGGGCCGCCTGGCTGAGGTCCAGCCGGCTCTGTGCCGCGACCACGTCCTGCAGCAGTCCCGCCAGCACAGCACGCGCTGTCAAGATCTTCTTTTGCAGCCGAGCGAGCTCGCGCGTGGCGTTTGTAGTGGCGGTGTCCTTCGGGTCCGGGATATCGTGCATGGCAAACGCTTCGGCCTCGGGCCACTCAATCGACGGCGGCATGGGTGGCCGGGACGGGCAGGTCGGCGACGCGCTTTCGCGTTGGCCTGCCGCCGAGCAGCCCTTCCTGGTCGCCCAGCATGTGGCCCATGTGGATTCCGTCGCCGTCGATGCTGTACAGACGCAACTCGTTCGAGTGGGCGCTGGCGCGCACCTTGACCACGGCCATCACGCGCAGCAACTGGCTGTCGACCTCGATGTAACGCTGCACGATGATCGCGTCGGTCAGGAAGGCGGCGCCATAAGGGCTGAAGCGCAGGTCGGTGTAGCGGTCCTCGAGTTCGGAGGTCACGAGCACAGTGATGCCTTCGCGTGCCAGCGCAGCGACCAGGCGCAGCAGCGACTCGCGAAAGTCCTCCTGGAAGGTCGGTGCGAGGGACAGCTCGAAACCCGACAGCGAATCGATGACCACGCGCTTGGCATCGACCCGGCGCACCTCGTTCATCAGCAGCAGCACGATCTCGTCGATCGACAGATCGGGCGCATGGGTGTCGATCAGGCTGACCTTGCCGGCCTCGATCAGGTCGATCAGCACGGGATTGCGCGAGCGGCTGGGATGCAGCTCGAACGCCGCCATGACGCCGGTCGTGCCGCAGCGGGCACCTTCGGCAAGGAAGGCAGCCGCCAGGATGCTCTTGCCCGACCCCGAGGGGCCGGCCACCAGCACCGAGTAGCCGCTGGGCAATCCGCCGCCAAGCATCTCGTCGAGCAGCGGCACGCCCATCTGCAAACGCTCGTCGTCGGGTGCGGGGGCCATCTTGGGGCCCGACGTCACCGCCATCCGCACCGGGGCAATCACCGTGAGGCCGGAGGCACCGATGCGAAAGGTGTGCAGCCCCGCCAGCGTGGGCTGGCCCCGCATCTTCATGATTTCGATCTTGCGCACCATGGAGTTGCGCTGCACGCTCTGTCGCAGCCAGATCAGCCCGTCGGCCACGGTGAACACCGGGTTCGCGTCGGTCTCGTCGAAGTATTCACCGAGCAAGAAGGTGGTGGCTTGCCAGCTGGTCATCAGCATGCCGAGTTGCTGCACGAACTGCTGCTGCTTGTTGTGCGGGCTGCCGTCCGTCGTGCTCGCAAACACCGCCGAACGGAACGAGTCGACGAAGACTAGCCCCGGACTGTGCAACGTGACCTCTTCGACGATGCGCCGCAACACCCGGTCGAGGTCGCCCGCCATAGCGTCTTCCGACAGGTTGATGAAACGCACCCTGTGGTTGATGGCCTCTTGATCGAAGAAGTCGAACTGCTGCTGATAGCGCAGCATCTTCAGCGGCGGCTCGCCGAGCACAGTGAAATACAGCGCCGGGCGCTCCGACGTTGCTAGCGCGAACATCATCTGGTGCGCGAGCGTGGTCTTGCCACAGCCGGGCGGTCCGGCAATCAGGTTGAACGAATACTCGGGCAGTCCGCCGCCGAGCACCTCGTCCAGCCCGGGTACACCGGTGGCCAAGCGGTGGATCTTCACTTTGGTGTTCATGATGGTGTGTCCAGCGCGGACGGGCCGCTCGAAGAGATTGACCATACCGGACGCAGCAACCGCTCGGTGAGCGAAGCGCCGACCAGCGTGACCAACAACTCATGGAAGGTTTGCAAGAAGGCGTTGCCACCGGCTGCGGCGGAGGTGCTGCTGCGCCGCGCCAAGGCCGATTTCAGCGCTGCGGGACCGACGGCTGGCGGGTCGTTCTCATCCGCCGCCGCCAGCCACGGATGGGCCGATGCGGCGAGGTGCAGGGAACGCTTGTAGAGTGCGGCCATGCCACGCGGGCCGAGGATCGGCGTCAACGCGTCGTCGATCTCTTCCCATATCGCGAACACAGCATCGCCGATCTGCACGGCATCCGCCGCCGGCCCGACCCGATGCGCCAGGGGCGCTGCGATCTGGCGGTCCTGGTAAGGGCTTGTAGACATAGGTTCTTCCCGCTGGCAAGGTCCAACGAGGATCAATCTTGGACCGTTGCCTGGAAAAACGCTGTTCGCCAGCGCACAAAGGGCCAGCGCAGACAGCCAGTTGCCGCGTGCCCGCCCAGACCGGCCAAGGTTGAAGGCCGGCGTCGGCGGTTCCGCAGCGCAAAAACCGCAGCGGGCCGATGGGCGCAGAGCCGAGTTCTGCTCTCACGCTTGAAGAAGTCGCCCCAATGCACGGCCGTCAGACGGACCGATCCCCGCTCACTGGACTTTGACGATGCAGGTCGTATGCGACGCTGAACAGCAGCGCAATGAAGGCACCCAGGCACATCGCGGCCAGCACGTCCGATGGCCAGTGCACACCGAGCACCAGACGCGAGACGGCAACCAAACCCGTCCACAGCACCGCAAGCGCCATCGCCGGGATTGCCGTCCGGGGCCAGATCCGCGCCACGCACAGCGCGGCAGCGGTCGACAGCGCCGCGGTGCTGAGAGTGTGCCCACTGGGAAAACTGGAACCCCAGGTCCACTGCGAGTCCCACAACTCAGGTCGGGCCCGGCCGACGATGGCCTTCATGACCCAGACGACGAGCGTTGCCGTGGTCAGCGATGCGCCCACAAGCACCGCCTCAAAGCGACGCCGGGCGACAAGCAGGGCCACGGCGGCCGCGACCGCGACGGGCGCGAGAAACGTCGCTGACCCGCTGAGTGTGACCACCGCGAAGAAGCCGTTCATCGCTGCCGGCACATGGTCTCGAACGAACCACAGCATGGCCTTGTCAACCGGCCCGGACTCCTTCGCGACCACATCCTCGATCAGCTTGATCCCTCCCACCGCAAGCGTCAGGATTCCCAAGACGGCTACCCGGCGTTCGGTCAGATGCTCGGTCCACTGTGGTCGTCTGCGCCGGGCGTAGGCACCCAGGAGCACATACGCACAGACGATGAAGAGGCTCAGTTTGGCGATGTCCGCTGCGACGTTGAAGAGCATGCTTCATCGACCCCAGCGGCGCCTGAGCAGCTTTTCCCCTTCGCTGTAGATCAACACCACGCTGGCCATCGCCGCGCACACCAGCCACTGGTCCAGCGCCAGCGGCGCCGTGCCGAAGGCGATGTTCAGTAACGGGACATGCACGACGGCCACTTGCAACGACAGCGACAGCGCAACGGCACTCCACAGCCAGGGGTTGGTGAACAGATGGACGAACGCGCTGGTGGTGTCCGAGCGCGCGGTGAAGCAGGTGAACAGGCTCGTGAATACGAGCACTGTGAAGCCTGCGGTGCGGGCGGTGGTCAGGTCGCCCGTGCCCGCGACCAACCCGCCAGGCAGGTAGAAGTCCATCGTCAGCAGGCACACCAGCGCGATCACCACGCCGGTCTGGATCACGCTGGCCCACATGCGTGCGTCGATCAGCCGGTCCTTCACATGCCGCGGCTTGCGGGCCATCAGGTCATCGGTGGCCGGGTCTACACCCATCGCCAGCGCGGGCGCAGAGTCGGTGACGAGGTTGATCCACAGCAGCTGGGTGGCCAGCAGTGGCAGAACGACTGCAGCGCCATCGCTGGGTTTCAACCCGATCACGCCGGCCCCAACCACGCCCAGAAACACCGTCAGCACCTCGCCCATGTTGGTGGACAGCAAATAGCGCAGGAACTTGCGGATGTTGTCCAGGATGGCGCGACCTTCGCGAACGGCTTCGACGATGGTCGCGAAGTTGTCGTCGGCCTGGATCATCTTGGCCGCTTCCTTGGTCACTTCGGTGCCGGTCACGCCCATCGCGATGCCGATGTCGGCCGCCTTCAGCGCCGGCGCGTCGTTGACGCCGTCACCGGTCATCGCCACGATGTTGCCGTCGGCCTGCAGCGCGTCGACGATGCGCAGCTTGTGCGCCGGCGCCACCCGGGCGTAGACCGAGGTCTTGCGC
>JAUYAJ010000719.1 GCA_030693565.1 Rubrivivax sp. | reverse complement strand
GGCCTGACCGCGTCCCGCCTCAGCTCACCCGGCAGACCTTGAGCATGTTGGTGCCGCCCGGGTAGCCCATCGGCTCGCCGCAGGTGATGGCATAGGTGTCGCCGGGCTTGAGCACGCCGCGCTCGACGAGCAGCGACTCGGCCTTGGCCAGCGCTTCGTCGCGGTCGGTCAGCTTGGGCATCAGGAGCGGGCGCACGTTGCGGTACAGCGTCATCTTGCGCTGCGACAGCAGCTGCGAGGTCAGGCCGAAGATCGGCACCTTGATGTTGTGCCGGCTCATCCACAGCGCCGTCGAGCCCGATTCGGTGAGCGCGATGATGGCCTTGCAGCCCAGATGGTGGGCGGTGAACAGCGCGCCCATCGCAATGCTCTGGTCGATGCGACCGAAACGCTTGTTGGTGAAGTCGGTCTCGATCGAGCTGTCGTCGGCGGCCTCGGCTTCGAGCGCGATCGCCGCCATCTGGGTGATGGTCTCGACCGGGTAGCGGCCGGCCGCCGTCTCGGCGCTCAGCATCACCGCGTCGGTGCCGTCGAGCACGGCATTGGCGACGTCGCTGACCTCGGCGCGCGTGGGCACGGCGTTGACGATCATCGACTCCATCATCTGCGTGGCGGTGATGACGATCTTGTCCATCTCGCGCGCCATCCGGATCATGCGTTTTTGCAGCGCCGGCACGGCCGCGTTGCCGACCTCGATGGCGAGGTCACCGCGCGCCACCATGATGCCGTCGGAGGCGCGCAGGATCTGGTCGAGCACCGGGATCGCCTCGCTGCGCTCGATCTTCGCGATCAGCGCCGGCTTGTGGCGCCACGGCTCGCCGGCCACGTTGGCCAGCTGCCGGGCCATTTCCATGTCGGTCGCGTTCTTCGGGAAGCTGACCGCGAGGTATTCGCACTGGAAGCTCATCGCGGTCTTGATGTCCTCCATGTCTTTGGCGGTGAGCGCCGGCGCGGTCAGGCCGCCGCCGGCTTTGTTGATGCCTTTGTTGTTCGACAGGTCGCCGCCCACCATCACCAGCGTGTGCACCTGGTCGCCCAGCACGTGCTCGACGGTCAGGCGCAGCAGGCCGTCGTTGAGCAGCAGCGTGTCGCCGGGCCGCACGTCGCGCGGCAGGTCCTTGTAGTCCAGTCCGACGGCCGCGTTGTCGCCCGGTTCGGTGCGCGCGGCGTCGAGGATGAAACGCTGGCCGGCTTCGAGCACCGTCTTGCCGCCTTCGAACTTGCCGACCCGGATCTTCGGGCCTTGCAGGTCGGCCATGATGGCCACATCCTTGCCCGCGCGGTGCGCGACCTCACGCACCAGCGTCGCGCGGTCGATGTGGTCCTGCGCCGTGCCATGCGAAAAATTCAGCCGCACGACGTCGACGCCGGCGCGGATCATGCGTTCGAGCACCTCGGGTGACGACGACGCAGGGCCGAGCGTGGCAACGATCTTGGTGGCGCGCATGTAGACAGACTCCTGTGACGGTGGCAACCGCTGATTATCGGCGCGCGCGCGCCGCTGCGTGCGCCCGCGCTTACGTCGCGGTTACCGAGCGGCCGGCGCGGCCACGTCGGCGGCGTCGGCCACCGCCAGCGCGGTCATGTTGACGATGCGCCGCACCGTCGACGACGGCGTCAGGATGTGCGCCGGCTGCGCCGTTCCGAGCAGGATCGGGCCGACGGTGACGCCATGGCCGCCCGTCATCTTCAGCACGTTGAAGAGGATGTTGGCGGCGTCCAGGTTGGGCAGCACCAGCAGGTTGGCCGCGCCGCTCAGCGTGGTGCCGGGCAGGTAGCCGCGGCGCAGCGGCTCGGACAGCGCGACGTCGCCATGCATCTCGCCGTCGCATTCGATGTCGGGCGCGCGCTGCACGAACAGGTCACGCGCCGCGCGCATGCGCTGCGCCGACGGCCGCGACGACGAGCCGAAGATCGAATGCGACAGGAAGGCCACCTTGGGCGGCAGGCCGAAGCGCCGCACTTCGGTGGCAGCCATCAGCGCGATCTCGGCCAGTGCCTCGGCACCCGGCTCCTCGTTGACGAAGGTGTCGGTGATGAACAGCGTGTGCTTGTCGAGCATCAGCGCGTTCATCGCCGCCAGCGTGCGCGCCGCGGGGTGCAGGCCGACGACCTGGCGAATGTGCTCGAGGTGACCGTCGTAGCGCCCGACGACACCGCACAGCAGGCCCTGCGCCTCGCCGCGGCGCAGCATCAGCGCCGCGATCAGCGTGTTCGAGCGCCGCACTGCGGCTTTGGCCGCTTCGGGCGTGATGCCGTCGCGACCCAGCAACTGGTGGTAGTCCTCCCAGTAGCTGCGAAAGCGCGGGTCGTTCTCGGGGTCGACGAGTTCGAAGTCGCGCCCGGCATGCAGCCGCAGCCCGGCGCGCTCGATGCGCATCTTCACCACCTCAGGCCGGCCGACCAGGATCGGCTGCGCCAAGCCTTCGTCCAGCACCACCTGCACGGCGCGCAGCACGCGCTCGTCTTCGCCCTCGGAATAGACGATGCGCGCCGGCCTGGCCTTGGCGGCAGCGAACACCGGGCGCATGAACATGCCGGTCTGGTAGACGAAGCGGCCCAGCGACTGGCGGTAGGCGTCGAGGTCGGCGATCGGCCGCGTCGCCACGCCGCTCTCGGCGGCGGCGCGCGCCACCGCCGGCGCGATGCGCAGGATCAGCCGGACGTCGAACGGCGTCGGGATCAGGTAGTCGGGGCCGAACTTGAGCTCCTTGCCGGCGTAGGCCGCCGCCACCTCGTCGCTGGCCTCGGCCTTGGCCAGCGCAGCGATCTCGTGCACGCAGGCCAGCTTCATCGCCTCGGTGATCTTGGTCGCGCCGCAGTCGAGCGCGCCGCGGAAGATGTAGGGAAAGCACAGGACGTTGTTGACCTGGTTCGGGTAGTCCGAGCGCCCGGTGGCGATGATGCAGTCGGGCCGCGCCGCCAGCGCCACTTCGGGGCGGATCTCGGGCTCGGGGTTGGCCAGCGCCAGGATGATGGGCTGGCGCGCCATGGTCTGCACCATCGCGGCCGTCACCACGCCAGCGGCCGAGCAGCCCAGGAAGACGTCGGCGTCCTGCATCACGTCGGCCAGCGTGCGCGCCTCGGTGCGCTGGCAGTAGCGCTGCTTGGATTCGTCGAGCTTGTCGCCGCGGCCTTCGCGGATCACGCCTTTGGAGTCGACGACGAAGATGTTCTCGCGCTGCAGGCCCAGCCCGACCATCACGTCCAGGCAGGCGATGGCCGCCGCGCCGGCGCCCGACACCGCGAGCTTGATTTCGCCGATGCGCTTGCCCACCAGCTCCAGCCCGATGATCAGCGCCGCCGACGAGATGATCGCCGTGCCATGCTGGTCGTCGTGGAAAACCGGGATGTTCATGCGCTCGCGCAGCTTGCGCTCGATGTAAAAGCACTCGGGCGCCTTGATGTCTTCGAGGTTGACGCCGCCCAGCGTGGGCTCGAGCGCGGCGATGATCTCGACCAGCTTGTCGGGGTCGCTCTCGGCCAGTTCGATGTCGAAGACGTCGATGCCGGCGAACTTCTTGAACAAGCAGCCCTTGCCTTCCATCACCGGCTTGGCTGCCAGCGGGCCGATGTTGCCCAGGCCCAGCACCGCCGTGCCGTTGGTGACGACACCGACCAGGTTGGCGCGTGAGGTGTACTCGGCCGCCCGCGCCGGTTCTTGTTCGATCGCCAGGCAGGCATAGGCCACGCCGGGCGAATACGCCAGCGA
>JAUYAJ010000139.1 GCA_030693565.1 Rubrivivax sp. | reverse complement strand
GCAGCGATCAATGAATACGTCGCTCATCACAACACCGAACCCAAGCCATTCATCTGGACCAAGAGCGCGCGCGACATCCTGCAGAAGGTAATTCGGGCTAATGCGCGCTTAAGTTCCAAACAGAACGAAACACTACACTAGAGGACTCCGAGCCAGCGGCAACTATCGGCAAAGGCGCCTGTGCAGCGCCCGCCAAGGACGCCTCGCCCATTGCGTCGATCCGGGTCCTGATCACGCCCTCGACGGTGGCACAAGGCCGCTACCCATCGGCCACGAAGGACCGCAGACACTCAGCGGAGTCCTTGCGCGTTGGCTCGACACCAACTCGGGGAGTTCGGCAGCGTGGATGGCCTATCGCGCCGGCGGATTGGCGGGACAGAACCTCACCCATGGCCACGCCGACGTTGTTGCAACACCGACCAGAACACGTCTTTCTCACAACCAGGAGTCAAGAACATGTCACACACATTGGCGTCTTTGCGCGCACAGCTGAACGGCCTGCGGCCTGCGCGTGGTCTGACTGCCCTGGCTTTCGCGAGCATGCTCTGGGGCTGCGCCGCTCCGAACGTCGGCGGGCCCGCGGAAAAAGGATTCTCGCTCTGGTCACCGGGCCGCGCCGACAACGCCATGCTGGACAAACAGTTCGCTGGCGCGCTCAAGACCAATCCGAACTGCCTTGGCGAAAACGTGTCGCCGAGCCTGGCTTGGACACGTCCGCCGGCCGGTACACGCAGTTTCGCCATCCTCTTTGACGACCAGGCGGGCCGCGCCGGACTCGGCGTCAACCACTGGGTCGGCTACGGACTGCCGGCCAATCTCACCAGTCTTGCCGAAGGCCAGGCGTCGGTGGCGACCACTGCATGGACAGCGGGCAAGAACACCGTGGGCAATCTGGTCTATCTCGGGCCCTGCCCGCCACGTGGCAACGCGCCTCAGCACTATGTCTTCACGCTGATTGCAACGTCGGTCGAGCCGGCAGCCTTGCCTGCAGGATTGAACAAGTCCGAATTGCTGGACGCGCTGAGGGGAAAGACTTTGGGCGCGGCCAGTCAGGTCTTTCGCTACGCCCATTGAACTGCTGAATGCCGGAACCATCCAGCAGCGCAACAGCGATCCCAGTGGCTGACACAGCGCCGTCCCGCTCCATCGACGATTCCCGGCGCGGCGATTGGGCGGGTGTTACGGTAAGGCCCGAGCCATCACCGCGGAGAAGCCCGTGAAAGTCGCCATCTTCAGCGCCAAGCCCTATGACCGGCAGTTCCTGACCCAAGCCAACGAAACCCAGCGGCACGAGCTGGTGTTCTTCGAAACACGGCTGAATGAAACCACCGCGCCTTTGGCCAGCGGCTTTGCCGCGGTCTGCGTGTTCGTCAACGACCAGCTCGACGAGCCGGTGCTGCGCGCGCTGGCCGCTGGTGGCACCCGCGCCGTCGCGCTGCGCTGCGCGGGTTTCAACAACGTCGACCTGGCCGCGGCGCGCACGCTGGAGATTGACGTCGTGCGCGTGCCAGCCTATTCGCCCCATGCGGTTGCCGAGCACACGCTGGCGCTGATGTTGACGCTGAACCGGCAGATGCACCGCGCCTACAACCGCGTGCGCGAAGGCAACTTCGCCCTCGACGGGCTGCTCGGTTTCGATCTGCATGGCCGCACGGTCGCGGTGGTCGGCACCGGCAAGATCGGCTTCGAAGTTGCCAAGATCATGCTCGGCCTGGGCTGCAAGGTCCTGGCCCACGACTTGCATCCGCACCCGGACGGCGAACGCATCGGCCTGCGCTACGCAGCCATCGACGAGCTCCTGGCCAACGCCGACGTCGTCACCCTGCACTGCCCGTTGACGCCGCAGACCCGGCACTTGATCGACGCCGGCGCGCTGCGGCAGATGAAGCCCGGGGTGATGATCATCAACACCAGCCGCGGCGCCTTGGTCGACACCGCCGCCGTCATCGAGGGCCTGAAGTCGGGCCATGTCGGCTACCTGGGCCTGGACGTCTACGAGGAAGAAGCCGATCTGTTCTTCGAGGACCAGTCCAACCGCGTGCTCCAGGACGACGTCTTCGCGCGCTTGCTGACCTTTCCCAACGTGGTGATCACCGGTCACCAGGCCTTCTTCACCCGCAATGCGCTGGAAGCCATCGCGCAGACCACGCTGTCCAACCTCAGCGAGCTGGCCGAGCACGGGCGCTGCGTCAATCAGGTCCAGGGCTGAGCGCGGGCGCGGCGCCGACCTGTCACATTCCTGGCTTCACCGGCCTGCCCTGAACCCATGCGCTTGTTTTCCTACCGGGATCGCCCGGTCCATCTCGGCCCCTACCCGCTCGAACGACTGACCCGCCAGGCCGAGCCGCCGGCGCTGGACGGCCTGCCGGCGATGCAGGCGCTGTCCTTCGACAGCCCCGACCCCGACTCGCTGATCCACGCCATGGCGCGCTTCATGGCGATGTTCGACCTGGTGCGCGACGGTGCGGTGAATCCAGCCCAGGGTGAGACGCCGAGCGATCCGACCGAACGTGCGCAGCACCTCAAAGCCGCCGGGCATTATTTCGACGCCAGCATGATGGGCGTGTGCGGGCTGCCGGCCGCCGCCCGGCTGGCCACACCGATCCGCAATCCGGCGGTGGCCGACCTGGGCGCCGAGCTTGAGCGCAGCCAGCCCAAGAGCTTTGCCGCCGGCATGGACATGATCCTGGCCGACGTCATCGAGTCGGCGCGCACCGTCCACGGCCCCACCGACGACCACAGCCACGCGCTGGTCATCCTGGTCGAGTTCCCGCGTGACCCGCGTGCCGACGAACCCGGCTGCGAATGGATCGTCGGCACCCAGGCGCAGCGCGCCGCTGTGCTGGCGGCGCAGACCGCCGTGCTGCTGTCGACCTACCTGCGCATGCTCGGCCACGCCGCGCGCGCCCACTCGGCCACCTGCAGCGATGTCGCCCTCGGCCGGCTCGCCGTCGAATGCGGCCTGGCCCACGCCGACAGCAGCAACCCCTACGTGGGCAGCCGTTACGGCCTGGCCGCGGTGAGCACGACGTTTGTGATGACGCCCGACCTGGCGTTGGCGCCGCCAGGCGCGCAGCGGCGCATGCGCTCGCACGGCCCGGCCTGGTGGCTGGGCAAAGGCACGCTGAAGAACGCCTTCAACCGCGAAGCCTACGGCGGGCGCGAATTCCGCCTTGGCGCCTACCCGTTCGAGACCTTGCGCCGGCGCGAGCAGCCGACCACCTTCATCGACCACGCCCGCGTGCCGCGCTTTCCCAAGCGCGCCGACTTCTTTGCCCGCGCGCTGTTCGGCGACCTCGGCAAAGCGGTGCAGGACGGCGCCAAGAACGCGCACTACGTGATGAAGAGCCCCATCGGCGCGTGCGCCCGCCGCGCGCTGGGCGCGCTGCTGCTGCTGCAGTTCGGCGAGGCCCGCGGCCCGGCGGCGCCGGGCAGCTCAGACCCGCAGCGCAACGCCGACCGGCTCAAGGCCACTGCCTACTACCTCGGCGCCGACGCCACCGGGCTGTGCGCAGTGCCGACCTGGGCTTATTACTCGCACGACGCCGGCGGCAACCCCTTGCCCGCCTACCACGCCAACGCCGTCAACCTGCTGCTCGACCAGGGCCACGAAACGATGGAAGGCGCCAGCGGTGACGACTGGATCTCGGTGGCGCAAAGCATGCGCGCCTACCTGCGCTTTTCGCTGCTCGGGGGCATCGTCGCCGAGCAGATCCGGCGCCAGGGCTGGTCGGCGCGTGTGCACTCGGTGATCGACGGCGACGTGCTGCAGCCGCCGCTGCTGCTGCTGTCGGGGCTGGGCGAAGTCAGCCGCATCGGCGAGGTCATCCTCAACCCCTTCCTGGGCCCGCGCCTGAAGAGCGGCAGCGTCACCACCGACATGCCAATGACGGCCGACCAGCCGATCGACTTCGGCCTCCAGCGCTTCTGTGAAAGCTGCAACAAGTGCGCGCGCGAATGCCCGTCGGGCGCCATCAGCGCCGGCCCCAAGCTGATGTACAACGGCTACGAGATCTGGAAGAGTGACGCCGAGAAATGCGCGCGCTACCGCATCACCAACGCCGCCGGCGGCATGTGCGGGCGCTGCATGAAGACCTGCCCCTGGAACCTGGAAGGGCTGTTCGCCGAGAGCGGTTTTCGCTGGCTGGCGATGAACGTACCCGGTACGGCCAAGGCGCTGGCGGCGCTCGACGACGGACTCAACCGCGGCAGCATCAACCCGGTCAAGAAATGGTGGTGGGACATCGAGCTCGACCGCGCCAGCGGCCGCTACGTGCGCGCAGCGCAAACCCACGAGCGCGGCCTGCAAAAGGATTTGGTGCTGCGCTACGAAGACCAGACCCTGGCCGTCTATCCGGCCGACAAGATGCCGCCGCCCTACCCCGTGCCTTTTCCGGTCAACCGCGAAGAAGGCATCACCCGCTACCGCGCCCTGCTGACGCCGGCGCAATACCAGGCCCGGCTGGCAGCGGGCGACACCCAGGAGCTGGCGCCGCCGACAACGCCGCTCACCGGCGAGCCGCCGGTGTTCCCGGTGCGCCTGCTGCGGCGCCAGGAGATGGCCACCGGGGTGGCGAAGTTCGAGCTGGCGGCGCTGGACGGCGGCGCGCTGCCGGCCTTCGAGGCCGGCGCGCACATCGACGTCGTCATCGCGCCCGAATACCAGCGCGCCTACAGCCTGGCCGGCGACCCCGCCGACCGCAGCTGCTACGTGCTGGGCGTGTTGCGCGAAGACCCGGCGGCCGGTGGCCGCGGCGGCTCGGCGCTGATGCACCGGGCCTTTCGCGAAGGCCGGCAGCTCTTCATCGGCAAGCCGGTCAACCATTTCCCGCTGCACGAGGGCGCCAGCCATTCGCTGTTCTTTGCGGGCGGCATCGGCGTCACGCCGATGCTGGCGATGGCGCACCGGCTGCACACGCTGGGTCGGCCGTTCGACTTCCACTACAGCGCCGCCGGCCGGCGCACGGCGGGCTTTCTCGACGAACTGGCGCAAGCGCCGTGGGCGGCGCGGGTGCGGCTGCACATGAAGGACGAAGGCGGGCGCGCCGACCTGGCCGTGCTGGTGCCCGCGCATCAACCGGGGATGCAGCTCTACACCTGCGGCGCGGCGCGCTACATGGACGGCCTCTTCGCTGCCGCCATGGCGCGCGGCTGGCCTGAGGACGCCTTGCACCGCGAGTATTTCAGCGTTCCCGAAGCCGATGCCTGGGTCAACCAGCCTTTCGTGCTGCGGCTGGCGCGCAGCGGTCGCAGCCTGGCCGTGCCTGCCGATCGCAGCGCCACCGACGTGCTGGCGGCGGCTGGTATCGCCGTCGACACCAAGTGCAGCGATGGTTTGTGCGGGGTCTGCGCGACCGCTTACGACGCCGACGCGTCGGCGCCGGTCGAGCACCGCGACTTCGTGCTCAGCCAGCACCAGCGCCGCCAGCGCATCGTGCTGTGCTGTTCGCGCGCGCAGGTGGCCGGCGGCGAGATCGTGCTCGACCTCTAGGACAAGACCGGCACCGGCCGCGCTTCCTGCTCCTGCAGCAGCCGCCACATCACCTTTCCGGCACCGCTCTTGGGCAGGCTGTCGACGAACTCGACGATGCGTGGCACCTTGTAGGCCGCCATGTGTTCCTTGGCCCAGCTGACGATGTCTTGTTCGCTGGTCTGGCCGCGGGCGCTGTCACGCAGCACGACGACGGCCTTCACGGTCTCGCCGCGGTAGGCGTCGTGGGCGGCGATCACGCAGGCTTCCTGCACCGCAGGGCATTTGAAGAGCAGCAGTTCGACCTCGCTCGGCCAGACCTTGAAGCCGCTGGCGTTGATCATGCGCTTGAGGCGGTCGGTGATGAAAAAGTAGCCTTCATCATCGCGGCGGCCGAGGTCACCGGTGCGGAAGAAGGGCTTGCCGTCGATCTGCATGAAAGCGTTGCGGCTTGCTTCTTCGTGGCCCCAATAGCCTTTGAACACCATCGGCCCATGGGTGACGATCTCGCCCACCTCACCGGCCGGCAGTTCCTGCAGCGTCAGCGGGTCGACGATGCGCGAGTCGACGCCGAAGATCGGGATGCCCAGACATTGCAGCTTGGCGCGCTCGGGCGGGTTGGCGTGGCTGGGCGCGGCGGTCTCGGTCAGGCCATAACCTTCAGCGAAGGTGATACCGAATTCCTGCTGCAAGCGCTCGGCCACCGCCTGCGGCATCGCCGCGCCGCCGCCTGACAAGTAGCGCAGGCTGGAGAGGTCGAAGCTGCGGTAGTTGGGGCTGCCGAAGAGGTCGATGATCATGGTCGGGATGCAGGTCCAGTGCGTGACCCGGTGGCGACTGATCAAGCGGCCGGCGAGTTCGCGGTCCCAGCGCGGCAGGATGATCACGGTCGAGCCCAGATAGACCGGTCCGAGCACGCCGTAGAGCATGCCGGTGATGTGGAACATCGGCACCACGCCCAGGCTGACCGCCTCGGCGCCGGCATGGCCCCAGACCCCGCCGCCCACGGTGTTGGGCATCAGCGTGCGGTGGCTGTGCATGCAGCCTTTGGGCATGCCCGTCGTGCCCGAGGTATAGGGCAGCAGCGCCAGGTCGTCGGGCTCGGCGGTGTGCGGGCCCGGTTGCAGGCCAGCCGCCAGCGCCTGGCGCCAGCGCACCGCGCCAGCGGGCAGCGGCGGGTCGGCGCGCAGCCAGTCCAGCACGGCCGGAGCCGGTGCCTCGGCGGCGTCGATCTCGCCGGCCGGCAACATGTCGCTGTAGCGCGTCACCAGCACGCGCTGCAGGCGCTGGTCGGCGGGCAGCCGGCCGTCGGCTTCGCTGACGATGGCGGCCAGGTCGGCGCTGGTGATCGCCAGGCGCGCCTGCGCGTCGGTGATGTAGTGGCCGAACTCGTCGGCGCGGTTCATCGGGTTGACCGGCACGACGACGGCGTTGGCGCGCAGGATGGCGTAGAAGGCGATGACGAACTGCGGGCTGTTCTGCAGAAACAGCAGCACCCGTTCGCCGCGCTCCAGCCCTTCGCGTTGCAGCCAGCCGGCCAGCGCCAATGCCTGCGCCTTCAGTTCGGCAAAGGTCAGTGTGGCGCCGAAGAAGCGGTAGGCCACCTTGTGCGGAAAGCGGCTGGCGCTGACCTCGAGGTTGAACCACAGCGTGGTGTCGGGGATCACCAGTTCGCGCGGCAGTCGGGCCGGCCAGGCGGCGTCATGGGGGCGGGCGGGACGGCTTGGCGTGTTGTCTGACAAGAGGCGGCTCCAGCGTGAAGCCTCTGGTGTACCTGTCCGCGCGGCTGATGACCATCCAGCCTTTCCCGGTCAGCGGACTGAATTCGCGTTCTTCTCCTGGTCGTTGCGCCACTTCACGCACTCGGCGTGGTTGCGCAGTTCGGCTGTGCCGCATTCGCGCTGGATGCACAGCCACTGCGCCAGCAGCACACGTGAGCCGCAGCGTTCAGTGGGCCCGGCCGTGGCCGGCGCTGGCGTTGTTGCGGGCGCCATCGCTGCTTTGGGGGGCGGCGGCAAGGCAGCGGCCGGTTGTGGCAGGGCCGCAGCGCCGGACGCGACCTCGGCACGCACCGCCGGTGCGGGCGTCGACGGCAAGCTTTGCGCCGGCGCAGCAGGGTTTTGCGTGGCGACGGTGGGCCTGGGCAGCCGGTCCGCCGGCGGCGCCGCGAGGGTGGGTGTCGGCGCCGGTGCGGGCTGCGGG
>JAUYAJ010000707.1 GCA_030693565.1 Rubrivivax sp. | reverse complement strand
GGGTGCGCGCCAGCGCGGCGGCCAGGGTCAGGGCGGTGGCCGCGCCGGCAGGCAGGGGCGAGCAGGCCAGGGCAGGCAGGCCGCAGGCGGCCAGCAGCAGGACGGTCAGGGGGGAGGGCCGCATGGCGCAGGGGATCGATTCAAAGGCAGGGGACGGATGGCCGGTCAGGACTGCAGCGACAGGGCCTCGCGAAGGCTAGGCAGGCAAGCTTGCAAATACCTATCAATGCCCCAAGGCGCGCCACTGGCGTGGCGTGGCCGCTGCAGCTGCCCGCGGCGTGGGAGCGCGACGGCCTGATACTGGGCGCCATGCACCTGCTGCTGATTGAGGACGATGCGGTGATTGCGCGCGAGCTGCTGCTGCGCTGGCGCGGCCGTGGCTGGCAGGTGCGCGCCTGCGCCAGCCTGGCCGAGGCCGGCAGCGCCCTGGCCGGCGACCTCTCCGGCCAGGCCGTCGAGCTGGTCGTGCTCGACCTCGGCCTGCCCGATGGCGATGGCGTGCAGTGGCTGGCCCGCTTTCGCCAGCAGGACAGGCGCACGCCGGTGATCGTGCTGACCGCCCGCGACCGTGTCGCTGACCGGGTGCTGGGGCTCAAGATCGGCGCTGACGACTACCTGGTCAAGCCATTCGACCCGGAGGAACTGGATGCGCGCATCGAGGCGCTGCAGCGGCGCGGCCAGGTCGGCCGTGGCGAGTGGCTGCAGTTCGGTCGACTGCGCTGGCTGGGCGGCGAAGGCCGCGCCTACGTCGACCTGCAGGTGCTGGAGCTGATGCCGCGTGAATTCGAGGTGCTGGGCCTGCTGATCAGCCGCGCACCGCGGCTGCTGCCCAGGCGGGTGCTGATCGACGCCCTGGCCGAACGCAACCTCGAGGTCGGCGACAGCGCGGCCGAGGTCTATGTCTCGCGGCTGCGGCGCAAGCTCGCGGGCTCGGGCACGACCATACGAACGCTGCGCGGTTTCGGCTATGTGCTGGCGCTGGCTGACAGCGGGGATCCGGGCTGATGGCCGCCAGTCGCCGAGCCAACTGGCTGACCCGCGACCTGCTGCTGCGGCTGATGCTGCCGCTGCTGGTCATCGTCGGCGCCACCGGTGTGCTGGGCACGCTGACCGCGCAGCGCTTGACCGACCGGGTGTTCGACCGCTGGCTGCTCGATGCCGCCCACTCGGTGGCGGCCCAGCTGCGCTTCACGCAGGGCAGTGCCAGCCTGGAGCTGCCGCCGGCGGCCGAGGCCCTGCTGCTGTTCGACGAGAAGGACCGTACCTATTTCAGCGTCACCCAGGGCGAGCGCCTGCTGGCCGGACGCCCCGGCCTGCCGCGCAGCGGCCGCGATGAGGCGGTCTACCGCCGCGGCCAGGTCTACCTGGCCCAGATCGACCGCCAGCCGGTGCGCATCGCACGCGTCGACGTGCCGGCCGGCGAGGCGCCGGTGGTCACCGTGCTGATGGCCGAAACCGAGGTCAAGCGCCAGCGCTCGGCGCAAGAGCTGGGCTTGGTGGTGTGGCCGATGGCGGCGTTGCTGGGCGCGGCGGCCTTGGCCATTGTGTTCGCGGTTCGGCGGACCCTGCGGCCGCTGGAGAACATCGCCACCCGCTGGAGCCAGCAGAGCCAGGCCTCGTTACAGGCCATTGACGACGCTGATGTGCCGCGCGAACTGCTGGGCTTCACCGCCGCGCTCAACGACCTGCTGGCCCGCATCCGCGAGATGCTGGCCCGCGAGCGGCAGTTCGCGGCCACCGCCGCGCACCAGCTGCGAACGCCGTTGGCCGGTCTGGAGCTGGGCCTGGCCCGCGCCGCGGCCGCTGCCGATGTCCACCAGGCCCGCGCAGTGATCGGCGAGCTGCGCCAGTCCACACAGCGCACGGCGCGGCTGGTGCAGCAGCTGCTGATCGTCGGTCGGCTCGATCCGGAGGTGCGCGGCGAGCTCGACTTCAGGCTGCAGGACCTGGCCGCGCTGGCCCAGGACGTCGGTGCGGCACTGGCCGACCTGGCCGTGGCCAAGGCCATCGATCTGGCCTTGCTCGCCGCTGCAGCGCCTGTGCAGGTGGCGGTCAATCCGGAGCTGATGTGCGAGGCCCTGGCCAACCTGATCGACAACGCCATCCGCTACACGCCGGCCGGCGGTCGGGTGGTGGTAGAGGTGCTGGACCAGCCGCCGCGGCTGCGCGTCGCCGACTCCGGCCCCGGCATCGCAGAGGACGAGCGCGAGGCGGTGTTCGAACGCTTCGTGCGCGGCCGCCATGCCGGAGGCGACGGCGGCGGCTTGGGGCTGGCCATCGTGCGCGACATCTGTCAGCTGCACGGCATCGGCATCGAGCTGGACACCAGCCCGTGGGGCGGCGCCCGCGTGACCTTGGTCTTCAGCCCCTGCGCCAAGGCTTAGCCCGTCTTGCTCAACGCGCCGAGGATAGGTTTTTCAAACGCCCCCTTTTCCCTCTGGACGGCACCCCGAGCACGTCAGAACAGGGGCAGAACACCGCGCCCGAAGCGTCTTGAACCTGTCTTTGGATGCGGGCTGCGATCTGTGGGGCGTCGGTCGCCCAGCCGGTCCAGCCGTAAATCGTCCTTCTTGGGCGCCTGCTGCGGGTTATCCCTGGTCACCAGCCAGCTGCGATCGGTCCCGTGAACGCTCGGACGCAGCCGACCCCAGCGGCCCGTGTCGCCGGGTCGCTTGAACTGTCGCAGTTGGGCAGCGTCAGGCCGCTTGAAGCGCCTGGCCACGGGCTGCCGCGCGAGGGGGTGCCCGCGCCTGCAGCCCCAAGTGCGTGAGGATCTTCTCGATCACTGGCTGTTCCAGGATCGCCGCAATGATCTTCAGTTCGCCACCGCAGTTCGGGCAGTGCTCCAGGTCGAGATCGAACACCCGCTTGAGCAACTTGGCCCAACTCAGGCGCACCGGGCGTCGGTGCGCGTGGTGAGCCTCGCACTCGGCGGGCTGTGTGGCCTGGGCGGGCGCCTCGGGCTCTTGCGGCACCACCAGCGCGCGCAGCTTGGCGTTGGGGGCCAGCACACCATGGAACCGAATGAGGTGCAGCCTCGGCCTTGGCACCAGCGCCGCTAGCCGCTGCATGAACTCCAGCGGCGACATCACCAAGTGCGTTGTTCCGTCGCGCCAGGCGGTCTTGAGCTTCAACACCACCTGCCCGGCGGCGTTGGTCTGCACGCGTTCGTTGGCCAGAGCCGGGCGCGTGATGTACCGGCACAGTTGCTCCAGCGCCTGGCGGTCGTCAGCGCCGCAGCGCACAGCAGCATGCAAGCTGAAGCCGTCGATGTCGGCGCAAAGGTGCCGCTTGAAGTCCGCATCCCTGGGCATGACGCCCTGCACCGTCAGCACCTTCTGGCCGGCGCGCGGACCAAAGGCAATGCGGTAAGTGCACGCTGCGGCCTGCAGCGGCCTGAGCGTGCGGGCCTCGTCCGAATCACCGTCGTTGTCGGCCATGTAGGTCGACCCCTCCTCTTCAACCAGCACCCCCCGACGGGTGAGCAGCTTCATCAGCCGGGTGATGATCTTGTGCAACACCGACTGCAGCGCATCGTCGGTTGGCGCCGGAACTTCGACGAACTCCGGCACACCGTCGGCACCGCGCCGGTACACCCCGTCCAGCACCAGGCAGTGCAGGTGAATGTTGAGATTGGCCGCCGAGCCAAAGCGTTGGATCAGCGTGACCGCACCGCTGTCGGCTTCCTCAGACTTGAGCCCAGCCTGACCGAGCAGGTGGCGCGTGATCACGCGGTGCACCACCTGCAGCACGGGCGTCACCAGCTTGGGCTGTGCGGCCAGCAGCAGGCGCAGCGGGATGGGCAGTGACAGCACCCACTGGCGCACCGGCACATGGGGGATGACGTGGTCCATCAGGTGCGCCGCAGTCTGCGCCATGCGCCGGGCGCCGCACGACGGGCAAAACCCGCGCCGCTTGCAGCTGAACGCGACGAGCTTGTCGTGGCCGCAGTCGGCGCAGTGCAGGCGCAGGAAGCCGTGGGCCAGGATGCCGCATTCGAGGAAGGCGTCGAACTCGTCTTTGACGAACTGCGGCAGGTCGGCGCCGGCAGCGTCTTCGGCCTGGGCGAAGAAGGTCGCTGCGTGCTGCTGCACCAGTCGGTACAGCGTGGTCTGTTCCGGGCGGTGGCGATCGTAGTGGACCGGGGCGCCATCCGGCGCCCGCTGGGGCTGCCGGCCGATGGCTTGCACGATGGGCTCCCGAAGTGGTGAGCCCGCACGGTCTCAAGCCGCGCGCTGCGCCTCAATCGCTCTCAAGAAACAAAACTGAAGACGGCCAGTTTCATGCGGCGGCCGCCAACGGATTGATACGAAAGCCCAGCGCGGCGGCGCGGCGCTTGAGGGCAGCGATGCTGCGCTCACGCTGCTGCTCCTCGTAGCGCTGCTGGCC
>JAUYAJ010000138.1 GCA_030693565.1 Rubrivivax sp. | reverse complement strand
GCAGCGATCAATGAATACGTCGCTCATCACAACACCGAACCCAAGCCATTCATCTGGACCAAGAGCGCGCGCGACATCCTGCAGAAGGTAATTCGGGCTAATGCGCGCTTAAGTTCCAAACAGAACGAAACACTACACTAGGCTAAACCGCGGTAAGCGCTCCGGCGAGAGTTGTGGCGGCCCGTCGTGCCGCTGGTTCTGCGATGTTGGTGATCGAGGCAATCCGCCTCGTTCACTGACTGGAGCAGGATCTTGGATGTGTTCGGGTGACCTATCGCGCGGGCGCTGCACCCGGCGCCGTCAAACCAATGCGACTCGGCGACCGTCGCGGCACCCGGCTCCCCGCGTTTCAGCCCTGAACGAACAAGGTGCTGAGCGCTACCTCACCGCGCTGCCGGCTGCGGTGCCCATGCAGCGCAGCGTCGAACACCGCGTCCGCCGGCAGCACGTCGGCTGAAAAGAAGTGCTCGCCCGGGCCAAAGACGCGCCAGCTGCCGTCCTGCAGGCCGATCTCCATCTGGCCCGTCAGGATGAAGACCCACAGCGAGTTCTCGGTGCAATGGAACTCGCTGCGAAAGCACACCGGGCTGTGACGCAGTCGGTAGCCCCTGCCGGGCAGCAGCGCCGACAGCATGGCCTGCGGTTTGCCCTGGTCCAGCGGCAAGACCTCTTGCCTGAAACGAGCGCGCCCGTCGATGTCGGTAAGGAGCGCGGTCTTGGTAAACGAAGTCATCGGCCCATCTCCGGTCGGCGCACTGTGCCATGAAGTGGCTGCAGCTTGCCGGCAAGCGTTCTGCACCAGATCACCATGCCCACGGAGTGTGACCCCCGATGAAGCTGCTGCGCCACATTCTTCATGGCGCGACCGCGCGCGAGGCTCGTGAGCACGTCAATCGTGTGTACTGATCGCCGCGGGAAACGCGAGCCCCGGGTGGGCTTGGCCATGACCCGCAGCTGAGAGATCGATTGGGGGAGACAGGGGGGACTTGATCCCATCCCCCCAGGGCCAGCACGCGGACCCCCTGGTTCAAGGGGCGAATCTGCCGCACCAGCCCTGGTTCTGCAACACTCTTGCACCGCCTGTGGATTCATAGTGACGATGGCCACATGTCCGCCGTCCATGCCTGGAGACCCGCCGTGCCACTGCCATTGCCGACGCTGACGCCTACCCTTCTGGTTGCCCTGCTGGGGCTGGCCGCACCGACCCCGGGCCAGGCCCAGGCCAGCGTGCCGGATCCAGCCTCGGGGCTGATGGCGCTCCACGCGGCGGCCAGCCCGCCGTTGGCCTTCAGCCGGGCTGTGGCCTGGTCTACCTATTACGGCAGCTACGCGTCCTCGCCCTGCAGCAGCAGCTTTGCGTTCTGGGAATGCCGGGGCTGGCTGGATCTGCAAGATCCCCTCGACGCGAGGAACCGGTCCGTCGAAGAGAGCCAGACGGGTGCCGTCGTGGGGGCCGACCGCCGCGGGCCCGTGTGGGGCCCGGAAGTCGACCAGCGGTATGCCGTGAGCTGGGCGCGGGCGCGGACCCAGTTCGGCGCCAACAGCGTCGAGGCACATGCGTGGCACGGCGGTTCATGGACGGAAACACGCGTGATCAGTGCGTCGAACGGCGCGACGATTTCGGAGGATGGGTTCTCCCGCGCCAGTGCCACTGCCTACAGCGAGTGGACCGAGACCTTCACGACCAACATCAGCGGCCTGACGGTTTTGGAATTCAGTCTGAGGCAGCATCCGGGATCCACCGCGCCGGCCGCCTCCGGTTTCCCGCTGACCCCGGCGTCCAGCGGCGCCAGGGGCGTGCTGAACGTGCAGGTCCGGAACCTCGTTGCGCCATGGCCGGGCGAGTTCTGGTCCGAGACCATCGCGCGCACCGACGAGGACGGTGCGGGGGCCAGCTTCATATCGCTGAGCCTGATGCTCACCGCCGGCCACAGCTACAGCCTGCGCAGCGTGCTCGAGGCCACGGCGGACAACAATGGCTCCGCCGATTTCTACGGCACCGCGCGGCTGGACCGGTTCGTGGTGAGCCCGGGCCAGTCGCTCAGCTTCGCCTCGGGTACGGCCTACACCGTGGCCGTGGTGCCAGAGCCCGGCAGCTGGGCGCTGATGCTGGGCGGCCTGGCGGTGGTCGGAGGACTGGCTGCCAGGCGCCGCGTGGCCCGCCGCCAGGGGTAGCCGACGCATTCCTCGAATGCGGCATCCTCGCGCACGGCTTCCTGCGACTGCGCTGCGGCGACTGCGGCCACGACAAGCTGGTGGCATTCAGCTGCAAGCGGCGCGGGTTTTGCCCCTCCTGCGGCGCCCGGCGCATGGCACAGACGGCGGCACACCTGGTGGACCACGTCATCCCCCATGTATCGGTGCGCCAGTGGGTGCTCTCTCTACCCATCCCGCTGCGTCTGCTGCTGGCTGCACAACCCAAGCTGGTGACGCTTGTTCTGCAGGTTGTGCACCGCGTCATCACGCGCCACCTGCTTGGTCAGGCCGGGCTCAAGGCGGATGAGGCTGACAGCGGTGCGGTCACTCTCATCCAACGCTTTGGCTCGGCCGCCAATCTCAACATTCACCTTCACTGCCTGGTCCTGGACGGCGTGTACCGGCGCGGCATTCACGGGACGCCGGAGTTCGTCGAAGTTCCCGAGCCAACTGACGAAGCATTGCAGTCGGTGTTGCGCAAGATCATCACCCGCACGATGAAGCTGCTCACCCGTCGGGGGGTGTTGGTCGAAGAGGTCTGACCTTGTCCCCGGAAAACGTATCCCTTGCTGAGTGTTTCAATCCAAGCAAGGAGAACGGAAATGACGAAGACGACGACGAGGGCGCGCTATACGCTCGAGTTCAAGCAAGAGGCCGTGCGGCTGGTCGAAGGCGGCCAGAGCATCGCTGCTGCGGCCCGCACGCTGGGCGTGGTGGATCAGACGCTGTTCAACTGGGTCAAGGCGCACCGGGCCGGCAAGCTCACTGGCGTTGACAGCAAGGCTGTGAGCGCCGAGCAGATGGAGATCAGCCGTCTTCGGGCCGAGCTGGCACGCGTGAAGATGGAGCGCGACATCCTGGGAAAAGCGACGGCGTACTTCGCAAAGGCAGCGAAGTGAAGTACGCCTTCATCCAACGCCACCGGCGCGTGTGGCCGATCTCGGTGCAGTGCCGGGTGCTGCAGGTCAGCGTGGCCGGCTACCACGAGCACTTCGTTCGCCGTGCCAGCGATGCCCAGCGCCGCCATCTGAGCGACGATGCGCTGCTGGTGCACATCAAGGCCATCCATGCCGAGACGCGCGGCGGCTACGGCTGGCCGCGGACGTGGAAGGAACTGCTGGCCAGGGGCATCCGCGTGGGCAAGCAGCGTGTCCAGAAGCTCATGCAACTGCATGGCATACGCGCCAAGGGCAAGCGCCGCTTCAAGGTCACCACCGACAGCAATCACGACCTGCCGATTGCGCCCAACCTGCTGAACCGCGCGTTCACGGTGAGCGAGCCCGACAAGGTCTGGGCGGGCGACATCACGTACATCGCCACCGACGAGGGCTGGTTGTTCCTGGCCGTGGTGATCGACCTGTTCAGCCGCCAGGTGATCGGCTGGAGCCTGCGGTTCGACATGACGCGCGACATCGTCATCGACGCGCTGCGCATGGCCTGGTTCAAGCGCCATCCGAGCAAGCACGCCGGGGTGATCTTCCACAGCGACCGGGGCAGCCAATACGCCAGCAAGGACTACCGCGATGCGCTGACCGAGTACGGCATCACTGCCTCGATGAGCCGTCGAGGCGACTGCTGGGACAACGCCTGCAGCGAAACGCTGTTCGGGTCGTTGAAGGTGGAGCGGCTGCACGGGCAGCGATTCAAGACCCGGCGCCAGGCCATGGACGAAGTCGTCGCCTGGATGCTCTGGTACAACCGAACCCGACTGCACTCGACGCTGGCCTACGTTAGCCCGATGCAGTTCGAAGAAAACTGGCTGGCCAACCAACCCCGGCAAGCCAGTGCATGAGCCCAGCTATGGGATACGGATTCCAGGGGCAAGGTCAAACGACGGCCTTCGTGGCCGCAGCCGAAAAACACCATGATCGCCACCGACATCACCCCCAGCACTGCTCCCCCGATCGCCGCCGCACAAGCGCGCGCCGCCGCCCTGCAGGCCCGCGAATGCCTGACCCTGAAGCTCGGCGCCGAGGAATACGGCATCGACATCCTGAAGGTGCAGGAAATCCGCGGCTACGAGCCGCCGACCCGCATCGCCAATGCACCTTCGTTCATCAAAGGCGTGGTCAACCTGCGCGGCGTGATCGTGCCCATCGTCGACCTGCGGCTCAAGTTCGGCATGGACCAGGTGGCCTATGACGGCACCACCGTCACCGTGATCCTCAACGTCGCCGACCGAGTCGTCGGTGCTGTCGTCGATTCGGTCAGCGACGTGGTTCAGCTCGCCAGCGACCAGATCAAGCCGGCGCCCGAGTTCAGCAGCGTCGTCGACACCGAATTCATCACGGGCATTGCCACTTTGCAGCTCGACGACAGGCAGCGCATGCTGATCCTGGTCGACATCGAAAAACTCATGACCGGCGCCGAGATGGGGCTGGTCGAGCAAGCCCTGCACTGAACCGTCCAATCCCGAACACACCTGACAAGGCTCACCATGAACTTCTTCACCAATCTTCGCATCGGCACCCGCCTGGGAGCGTCCTTTGCCGTCATCCTGGCGCTGCTGTGCGGCATCGCCGCCTTCGGTGCCGTCAACACCGATCGCATGCATGGCGCCCTGGAAGACATTTACAAGAACAACGTCAAGCCGCTGCAGTACATGGGCGCGATCAACGGCCTGATGCAGCGCAACCGCGTGCTGGTGATGGACATGATGCTGCACCCGGAACCGGCCAACATCGAGAAGCGCGACACCGAGCTGCGCGCCAACCTCGAGAAGATCGGCAAGTATTTTGATGCCTACATGGCCACCTCCCTCACGGACGAGGAGAAGAAGCTCGCCGCGACACTCGCCGAGGCGCGCGGCGTCTATGTGAAGCAGGGCCTGCTGCCCACGCGCGACGCAATCCGCGCGGGCAACCGCCCGGAGGCAGAGCGCCTCTACCGGGAAGGGATCGGCAAACTGGCGCCAGCCGTCGGAAAGACGTTGGAGGAACTGATGGACCTGCAGGGCGTGCTGGCCGACAAGGCCGATAGCGAAGCCACGCAGCTCGAGCGCCGCACCTACCTCGTCACCGCTGCCGTCGCCGCCGCGGCGCTGTTGCTCGGCGCCCTGCTGGCCTGGGGCATCACGCGCTCGATCACGCAGCCGATCAACCGTGCCAAGGACGCCGCCGGCCGCGTCGCCGAAGGCGACCTGACGGTGGACCTCAGCAGCGAAGGCAAGGACGAGACCGCGCAGCTGCTCGGCGCGCTGTCCAACATGAAGGACAACCTGACTCGCATCGTCGGCGATGTGCGCCAGAACTCCGAAAGCGTGGCCACCGCCAGCGCGCAGATCGCCCAGGGCAACCAGGACCTGTCCAGCCGCACCGAGCAGCAGGCCAGTGCGCTGCAGGAAACCGCCGCGTCGATGGAAGAGCTGGGCTCAACCGTGCGCCAGAACGCCGACAACGCCAAGCAAGCCAACCAGCTCGCCCAAGGCGCCTCCACCGTCGCTATCCAGGGCGGCGAAGTCGTCAGCCAGGTGGTCGAGACGATGAAGGGCATCAACGACAGCAGCAAGAAGATCGCCGACATCATCAGCGTCATCGACGGCATTGCTTTCCAGACCAACATCTTGGCCTTGAACGCCGCGGTGGAAGCGGCGCGCGCCGGCGAGCAAGGGCGCGGCTTTGCCGTGGTGGCCAGCGAAGTGCGCAGCCTGGCGCAGCGCAGCGCCGAGGCGGCCAAGGAGATCAAGGGCTTGATCAACGCCAGCGTCGAGCGCGTCGAGCAAGGCACGGCGCTGGTCGACCAGGCCGGCGTGACGATGACCGAGATCGTCAGCTCGATCCGCCGCGTGACCGACATCATGGGCGAAATCAGCGCCGCCAGCACCGAGCAGAACGCCGGTGTCGCGCAGGTCGGCCAGGCCGTCACCTTGATGGACCAGGCGACGCAGCAAAACGCCGCGCTGGTGGAAGAAAGCGCCGCTGCCGCCGAGAGCCTGAAGCAGCAAGCGCTGCAACTGGTGCAGGCGGTGTCGGTGTTCAGGCTCTCTCACGGCGCGCAGGACACGCCTGTGGTCGCAGCCGCGGCTTACCGCGCCCCGGTGCCCGCCAAGCCTGCGGCGCAGCTGCAACCCAAGGCCGCAACCAAGGCGGTGATCGCCAAGGCCAAGGCGCCGACGGCAGCAGCGCCGGCCGCGCAAGGCGGCAGCGACTGGGAAAGCTTCTGACCCTGGCGACTCCCGCCAGCCGCCCGCCTGCCGCGCTTTGATAAGCGCGGCCGGGTAAGGCCCCGAAGGCCCCTGCGTTTGCAGGGGCCTTCGTGCATTTCAGCCCGGCCTGCCGTCGGCGCGTGGCCGGCCGAACCAGCTGCCGTAGCGCAGCGCCCAGCCCACCACCGCCATCGCCCAGGCCAGCAGCGCCGCCCAGGTCAAGACAGTGCTGGCTGCGGGCCACACGGCCGCCACCACACGCAGCAGCACCGCCGTCTGCAGCACCCAGTACAAAGCCCAGGCCGGGTTGTCGGCCGCCAGCGGGCGCCCACTGTGGCCGGCGCTGACCCGCGTGGCCATCGCGAACAGCGTGGCGCCCAGGTAGCCCATCGTCATCGCGTGCAGTGGCGCCAGACCGAGCGACATGGCGCCCCCAGTGGCCGCCATCAGCGCGTGCGACAGCGCGGCCAGCGCCAGCGCCAGGCCGAGCCAGACGAAGCCACCGTGCAGCATGGCCAGCAGCCGGATGCGCAGGCTTTGCACCAGGCCCCAGCGCAGCGCCAGCCACAGCAGCAGCGCCGCGGCAGGCGCCTCGAAGGCCACTTGCGCCCAGCGCAGCGCCGCTGGCAGCGGCCACCACCACAGCTCGGCGAGCGCGAACGCCGCTTCCAGCCACAGCACGGCCATCAGCGTCCACAGGAGCCAGGTCGGCCGCCAGGCGTCCAGAAAGGGCAAGGCGCTGGCGCTGAAGAACGGGATCATGCGGTGCGAGACAGCGGCGAACACCGGCGCGACAAAACCCCACAGCGCCAGCTGCGTGGCGGCGCGCAGCAGCGTTGTGTCACCGCGCAGCAGCGCGGCGGCGGCCAGCGCCATCGCCAGCACGCCGACCCAGGCTGCCAGCGCCACCAGGCTGGCGTGCAGCCGGTCGGTGGCCCGGCTGGTGAGCAGCAGGCGGCTGAAATGCAGGCACAGCGCGGCCCAGCCCAGCGCGACCAGCGCCATCCCGGCCGCAGCCAGGCCGGCCGCCAGAGTCAGGCCAGGCAGCACCAGCATCCAGCCCGCCAGCAGGGCGAGCACCGGCACGAGCAGGTTGCGCGCGGCCACCTCGGGCTGGCCCAACCAGCGCGGCCCGGCGGTGAACAGGAAGCCGACGATGAAAAACGGCGTGAAGCCCAGCGCCATCAACAAGCCGTGGCCCAGCGACGGCGGCACCGCCCAGGCCAGGCCGGGCGCAAACTGGCGCAGCGCCAGCACCGCGGCCCACCACAGCGCGCTGAGCGCGAGCATCAGCGCCCCGGCCATGAAGCCCAGGCGGTGCGGCGCGCTCAGCAGGCGGCCGAAACGCCAGCTTGTGCTGCTCTCAGGCGCTGCCGGCACGGGGCCTGCCGGTTGGCCCGAAAGCGGTTTTGTCATCTCGGCCCGGCATTCAGAACGCAGGCGCGGGCAGCCCCGGTGTGAGCAGCCGCTCCAGCAATTCACGCACGCTGGCAATGCGCTGCCCGAAAGGCAAGGCGCCGGCGCCGCGGAAGAACAAGCCTTTTTTCACGTCGCCGCGCAGGCCGGCGGCGAGCTGGGTGTCGATGCAGAACTGGCCCCAGCCCGGCAGCCCGTCGCGCAGGCCGCACTGGGCCAGGCAGTCGAAGGCCAGCGTGCAGCGCGGTTTCACATGGGCCACGGCCTGCAGCCTGGGTTCGGCCGCCAGGTAGTTGCGCAGCCAGGGCGTGGCGACGGCGCGCGCCGGCAGCCCGGCAACGCTGACGAACTCGACGATGTCTTCGTCGCGCGCTTCGGCCAGCACGCGTTTGAACTCGGCGTGCGCGTCGCACTCTTCGGTGACGGCAAACGGCGTGCCCAGTTGCACCGCGGCCGCGCCCAGCGACTGCAGGCGCTGGATGTCCTCAAAGCTGCGAATGCCGCCGGCGGCGATCAAAGGCACTTCGCGCTCGATGCCGGCTTCGCGCAGAAAGGCCAGCGACTGCGGGATCACGTTCTCGAAGTCGAAGCGCGGGTCGTTCAGGTCGGCGATGCGCGCCGCGCCCAAGTGGCCGCCGGCCAGCCGCGGGTGTTCGATGACGATGGCGTCGGGCAGGCGCTGCTTGCGCTGCCACTTCTTCACCAGCAGCGCGACGCCGCGCGCGTCGGACAAGATGGGCACGAGCGCGACGCCCGGGTGTTCACGCGCCAGGTCGGGCAAGTCCAGCGGCAGCCCGGCGCCGACGACGATGGCGTCGATGCCACATTCCAGCGCCCGCTTGACCGACGCGGCGTACTCGCCGACCGCGCGCATCACGTTCACCGCCAGCAGGCCGAAACCGGCCGAGAGCCGGCGCGCGGCGTGGATCTCACGTGCCAGCGCTTCGAGGTTGGCGGCGTCGATCTCGCGCTTGGCGGTTGGCCCGACGCGCAGGTGGCCGGTGCGCTCCATCAGGTCGGGGTGCAGGCGCCGCAGGTCGACCGACGAAATCGTGCCGATGGCACCCAGGCGCGCCACGCTGCCAGCCAGCCGGTGCGCCGACACGCCAACCCCCATGCCGCCTTGCACGATGGGCAGCAGCGTGCGCCCCAGCAGCTTGAGCGGCTGCAGGCCCTGCAGCCGGGTCAGCAGGTCGGGTTCGGGAACGGGATCAAAAGCTTTGAGTGCTGCGTGCATGGTCGAAGGCGCGCCGTCGGCGCGGCCAGGGCTCGGTGACGAAGACAGTGCTCCGGGTGCGCGCAGACTAGGGACGCGCTGCCGGTGCGGGCTTGACGCAACGCAAACCTGGGCCTTTCGCCCCCGGGATCACACCGCCCCGCAGCCCTTGTTACTGCACCAGCGGCGTGTC
>JAUYAJ010000706.1 GCA_030693565.1 Rubrivivax sp. | reverse complement strand
TGGGCTTGTGAATGGTGCCGGTGATGGCCTCGGCGGGGGGCTTGGGCGGCTCGACCTTCTTGGCCACCATCATCTTCTTCGGCGCTGCCATCATGGCGCGGATCGCTGCAGCCTCGGCCTCGGCGGCCTTGCGGCGGCGCTCCAGGTCAGCCTGGCGCGCACCATCCTCGGCCAGCTTGTCAGCAGCCTTGACGACGCGCAGCACCGGCTTGGCCGGTTCGGCCGGCTTGACCGGCTTGACCGGCTCGGCGGCCGGGGCAGCTGCTTTCTCGACCACATCGGCTTTGTCCGCTTTTTCCGCTCTTGCGGCCGGCGCTGCGGCCTCGCGGGCCGCCACTTCGGCGGCTTCACGCGACGCCAGTTCGGCGGCCGCAACGGCAGCAGCCGCGGCGGCGGCCTCGGCGGCTTCGGCGGCTTCGCGGGCTTGGCGCTCCTGCTCGTCGCGCAGGCGCCGTGCCTCGGCCAGTTCGGCCTCTTGCTGGCGAATCTGCTCGGCCTGGGCGCTGGCTTCTTCCTCGCGGCGCTGCAAATCCAGCTCGTCGGCGCTCGGGCCTTCGGCTTCCTCGGTCACCGACGAGGCGTCGTCGCGCTTGACGAAGGTCCGCTTCTTGCGGACTTCGACCTGGATCGTGCGCGCCTTGCCGCTGGCATCAGCCTGCTTGATCTCGGTGGTCGACTTGCGCGTCAGCGTGATCTTCTTGCGCTCGGCGCCGGCAGCGGTGCCGTGCTGCGTACGCAGGAAGTCGAGCAAGCGCTCCTTGTCGGACTCGGTCAACGCGTCGTCGGGCGACTGCGTGGCCAGTCCGGCCGACTGCAGTTGCTCGAGCAACACCGTCGTCGGGCGGTTGAGTTGCGCAGCGAACTGGGCGACGGTAGTCACGGCCATGGGTCAGTCTTCCTTCAGGGATTCGGGCATGCGGCGAGGCTCTGGGGCGCGCTCAGGTGGTGAACCAGTGCGCGCGAGCCTGCAGGATCAAGGCGCGCGCCTGCTCATCGTCGATCGCCGTCAGCTCGATGAGTTCATCGACGGCCAGGTCGGCCAGGTCGTCACGGGTGTGCACGCCGCCTTCGGCCAGCTTGGCGATCAACTCGGCGGTGACGCCGTCGAGGTCACGCAGGCTTTGCACGACCACTTCGACCTCTTCTTCGTGAGCGATCTCCATCGTCAGCAGCGCATCCTTGGCGCGCGTGCGCAGTTCCTGGACGGTGTCCTCGTCAAAGGACTCGATCTCCAGCATCTCCTGCAGCGGCACGTAAGCCACTTCCTCGAGGCTGGTGAAGCCTTCGGCGATCAGGATGTCGGCAACTTCCTCGTCGACGTCAAGGTGCTCGACGAACAGCGCGCGCACCGACTCCGATTCGCTGGCCTGTTTGACCTGCGATTCCTCGGCCGACATGATGTTGATGCGCCAGCCCGTCAGCTCGGACGCCAGGCGCACGTTCTGACCACCACGGCCGATGGCGATGGCGAGGTTTTCCTCGTCGACCACCACGTCCATCGTGTGACCTTCCTCGTTGACGACGATCGACTGCACGTTCGCCGGCGCGAGCGCGCCAATGACGAACTGCGCCGGGTCTTCCGACCACAGCACGATGTCGACGCGCTCGCCCGCCAGTTCGGTGGTGACGCCGATGACGCGCGAAGCCCGCACACCCACGCAAGTGCCGATCGGGTCGAACCGGCGGAAGTGCGAGACGACGGCGATCTAGGCGCGAGAACCGGCATCGCGGGCGCAGCTCTTGATCTCCAGCAGGCCTTGCTCGATTTCCGGCACTTCGTGCGCGAACAGCTCGATCATGAAGCCCGGGGCGCTGCGCGACAGCATGATCTGCGCGCCGCGCTGCGTCGGGTCGACGCCGAGGATGAAAGCACGCACGCGGTCACCGGTGCGCAAGTTCTCCTTGGGGATCATCTCGCTGCGCTTGAAGCGCCCTTCGACGCGGCCCGACTCGACGATGATGTCGCCCTTGTCCAGCCGCTTGACGGTGCCGACGAAGATCTTCTCGCCGCGCGACAGGAAGTCGTTGAGCAGTTGCTCGCGCTCGGCGTCACGGATCTTCTGCAGGATCACCTGCTTGGCTGCCTGGGCGCCAATGCGACCGATCGTCAGCGAGTCGATCGCCTCTTCGATGTAGTCGCCTTCCTCGATGTCGGGGATGCGATCCTGGGCGTCCGAGAGCAATTCCTCGGCGTCAGGATTCTGCAGCCCGGCGCTGTCGGGCACGACCAGCCAGCGGCGAAAGGTCTCGTACTCGCCGGTGTCGCGGTCAACCGCAACCCGGATGTCGACCTCACCGCCTTGCAGCTTCTTGGTCGCCGACGCGAGCGCGGCCTCGACCGCGCCGAGCACCACATCGCGCTCGACCGTCTTCTCGCGCGAGATCGCATCCACCAGCATCAGCATTTCGCGATTCATCGATCCTGACCTCCGTCAACCCCTGGCTGTTGCGCCATGTCCTGCGTCGCGGGCACCACGTTCTTGCTCCGCCCCTTGAAATCCACCATCGGCACCAGCCTGGCCTCGCGAACTTCGTCGAGACTGAAAGCCAGCGCTTGATCTTCCTTGCCGTCATTGAGCACCAGGCTCCAGCCGCTCTCGGCGCGGGCCAGCAGGCCGCGCCAGATCTTGCGACCCTTGAACGGCAGCTTGAGCGTCACCGCCACCTCGGCGCCGACGAAACGCTCGTAATCTTCACTGCGCTTGAGCGGCCGGTCCAGACCCGGCGACGACACTTCGAGCCGCTCGTAGGCCACCGCCGCCACTTCGAGTGCATACTGCAACTGCCGGGTCACGAGCTCACAGTCCTCGACCATGATCGACTCGCCGGCCCCGGTCGGGTAACTGCGACCCGGCTGGCGGTCGATGAAGATGCGCAGCAAGCCGCGCCCCGAACGCTCGACGTCGACAACGTCGTAGCCCAGCCCGGACACCGTGCGGTCGATGGCTTCGCGCGCACCGGGCCGGGCGGACGCATTCGCCGCCGACGCATTGCCGCTGCCAAAATCACTACCGTACTCGCTACCCAAGATCTGCTCGCTCGCTCCGCCCGCTGCCTTGACCACCCGGGCTGGCTGCCTCTGACGACCGAAAAAACGATCAAGCAAAAAAAATGGGCTGGAAAATTCCGCCCACGCAGCACTGTCCGGGAAAACCGCATTATAGCCGCGGCCCGCTTCATGGGCAATATGCACGGTGAATGTTCGATCCAGTGCGAGAATCCGCGCCGCTGAAACCTGACGGAGACACCATGGGCTTTCTTGCCGGCAAGCGCCTGCTCATCACCGGACTGCTGTCCAATCGTTCGATCGCCTACGGCATCGCCCGCGCCTGTCACGCCCAGGGCGCCGAGCTGGCATTCAGCTACGTCGGCGAGCGTTTTCTCGAGCGCACGCGCGACTTCGCCCGCGAATTCGGCTCCGAGCTGGTCTTTGACTGCGACGTCGGCAATGACGAACAGATCGCCGCCATGTTCGAGCAACTCGGCCAGAGCTGGCCCGAGTTCGACGGTTTTGTCCACGCCATCGGCTTCGCGCCGCGTGAGGCGATCGCTGGTGACTTCCTCGACGGCCTGTCGCGCGAGGCCTTTCGAATCGCCCACGACATCTCGGCCTACAGCTTCCCGGCGCTGGCCAAGGCGGCCGCGCCGCGTCTGCGCACAGGCGCGGCGCTGCTGACGCTGAGCTACCTGGGGGCGCTGCGCGCCGTGCCCAGCTACAACACCATGGGGCTGGCCAAGGCCTCGCTGGAGGCCAGCGTGCGCTACCTCGCCGTCAGCCTGGGCGGGCGCGGCATCCGCGTCAACGGCATCTCGGCCGGCCCCATCAAGACGCTGGCGGCAACCGGCATCAAGGACTTCGGCAAGATCCTCGAGGTGGTGGCGTCGAACGCGCCGCTGCGCCGCAACGTGACGCTGCAGGATGTCGGCAACGTCGCCGCCTTCCTGCTCTCGGACCTGGCCGCCGGCGTCACCGCCGAGATCACCTACGTCGACGCTGGATTCAGCCAGGTGATGGCCGGCGGCCTGGGCGGCGCGGGCGGCTGAACGCCGTCAGGCTTCGCCGACGCAGTCGACGTAGTAGCGGCGGCCACCGCCCTCGACCTCTTCCTCGACCAGGCCGTGAACGTCGGTGTCGAAGCCGGGGAACGCGGTGTTGAATTCACGCGTGAAGCGCAGGTAGTCGACGATCTTGCGATTGAAGCGCTCGCCCGGGATCAGCAGCGGAATGCCCGGCGGGTAAGGCGTCAGCAGCGAGGTCGTGATGCGACCCTCGAGGCGGTCGATGTCGACGCGTTCAGTCTTGCGGTGGGCGATGTAGGCGAAGGCCTCGCTCGGCTTCATCGCCGGCTGCAGGCCCGACAAGTACATGTCGGTGGTCAGGCGCGCGATGTCGCCCTTGGCGTACATGCCGTGGATGGCCTGGCACAGGTCGCGCAAGCCCATGCGCTCATAGCGCGGGTGGGCGGCGCAGAACTCGGGCAGCACGCGCCACATCGGCGCGTTGCGGTCGTGGTCGTCCTTGAACTGCTGCATCGCCGTCATCAAGGTGTTCCAGCGACCCTTGGTGATGCCGATGGTGAACATGATGAAGAACGAATACAGGCCGGTCTTCTCGACGACGACGCCATGCTCGGCGAGGAACTTGGTGACGATGCTGGCCGGGATGCCGGTGTCGGCAAAGCTGCCGGTCATGTCCAGCCCCGGCGTGATGATGGTGCACTTGATCGGGTCGAGCAGGTTGAAGCCCTTGGCCAGATCACCAAAGCCGTGCCAGGTCTCGCCCGCTTGCAGCACCCAGTCGTCGCTGCTGCCGATGCCGTCGGGCGCCAGCGCCTCCGGGCCCCAGACGCGGAACCACCAGTCGTCGGCAAACTCGGCCGCCACCTTGCGCATCGCGCGGCGAAAGTCCATCGACTCGGCGATGCTTTCCTCAACCAGCGCCGGGCCCCCGGGCGCCTCCATCATCGCCGCCGCAACGTCGCAGGACGCGATGATCGCGTACTGCGGGCTGGTCGAGGTGTGCATCAGGTAGGCCTCGTTGAAGAGGTGGCGGTCGA
>JAUYAJ010000137.1 GCA_030693565.1 Rubrivivax sp. | reverse complement strand
GGCCTGGCGCGCGGCGGCGATGTGGCGCACTTCCTGGCTGTCGCGTGAAGTCATCGCGCTGCCTTTGTTCATGGCCGGGGTGACCGCCTGGGGACTGGCTCATGCCGGTGGCGCTGGGCCGACGCTGGCGCTGGGTCTGGCCAGCGCGCTGCTGTGCGTGGCGCTGTTCGTCTGCACGGGCATGATCTACGCCACGATCCGCTTCATGCAGGAATGGGCCCATCCGCTGACCTTGGTCAACTTCACGCTGCTGGGCTGCGCGTCGGGCTTCACGCTGGCCACCGCGCTGGCGGCGGCGCTGCAACCAGCGCTTGCGGTTGTGCTGGCGCCCTGGGCGCTGGGCCTGACACTGGCCGGCGCCGCCAGCCGCTGGGCGGCGCTGGCGCGCAACGCCCGCCTGGTGCCGCGCTCGACGCTGCAGACCGCGATCGGCGTGCGCCATCCGCGCATCCGCCAGCTGGCGATGGGATTCACCGGCGGCTCCTTCAACACCCGCGAGTTCTTCCATGGCCGCGCGCCGCAGGCGCTGCGCGCGGTCAAGTGGGCCTTTCTGCTGCTCGCCTTTGTGCTGCCGGCACTGGCGCTGGCGCTGGCGCCGGCCACGCCGGGTTGGCTCGGGCTGGCTTTCGGCATGCAGTTTCTGGGTCTGCTGGCCGAGCGCTGGTTCTTCTTCGCCCAAGCCAACCACCCGCAGAACCTGTACTACAAGACGATCTCATGAGGCGCAGCCATGATCGCCAGCGCGCCGATTCGCGGGCGGCGACATGAGCAACGGCGCCGGCCACAGGCCCGCGCTGCGGCGCCTGTTCCCCTTTCTGAACTGGTTCCCGGTGACGATGCCGGTGCTGCGCGGCGACGCGCTGGCCGGCGTCACCGGCGCGCTCGTGCTGGTGCCCAAGGCCATGGCCTATGCCCACTTGTCGGGGCTGCCAGTGCACTACGGCCTCTACGTGGCTTTCGTGCCGGCGATCCTGGGGGCGATGTGGGGTTCGTCGCAGCAGCTGGCGACCGGCCCGGTGGCGGTGATCTCGCTGATGACGGCGGCGGCGCTGGCGCCGCTGGCGCTGCCGTTCTCGGCCGACTACATCGCGCTGGCCCTGCTGTTGTCGCTGCTGGTCGGTTTGATCCAGCTGGCGCTGGGCGCGCTCAAGCTGGGCACGATCGTCAGCTTTGTCTCGCACCCGGTGATCCTGGGCTTCATGAACGCTGCCGCGGTGCTGATCGCGCTGTCGCAGATCGACATGTTGCTCGGCATCCCCAAGGGGCGCAGTGACGTTTTCCTGGTGGACGTCTGGGACATGCTCGGCCACCTGCCGCAAACCCACTTGCCAACGCTGGCGATGTCGGCCTTCGCGCTGGTGCTGATGCTGGCGCTGCGGCGCGTCGCCCGCGTCTCGCGGCTGAGTGTGCTGATCGCGGTCGTCGTCACCATTCTGGCCAGCGCTGCGATCGACTTCGAGCGCAACACCCAGGCCCTGCCCGATCGCATCGCCGACGCCGACACCCGCGACCTCGTCAAGGCCTATGTCGACGCCGACCAGAGGCTGCAGGTGCTGGCCGCCAACGCGCCGGTGCGCGGCGCGCTGATGCGTTCGCTCGAACCGGTGGATGCCCGCGCCGCGGCGGTGCTGCGCCATCAGATCCATCTCGAACAAATCGATGCCGCGGTGCTCAAGGCCGAAAACAAGGAGCGGCTGCGCTACATCAGCGGCCTGGCCTTCGAGCGCGGCGCCGAAGGCGAGGGCGGCGCGATGCTTTACGTCATCGGCGCGCCCGACGAAGTGGCGACCGACGGCGGCCGCTGGCGCATCCGGAAAATCGAGGGCGGCGAGCTGCGCCTGGCCGGCGGCGGCGAGGTCGTCGGCCAGGTGCCGCGCGGGTTGCCGGCGTTCAAGGTACCGACGATCAGCTTCGACACCGTGTTGTCGCTGCTGTCGGCGGCGGTGGTGATCGCGCTGGTGGCCTTCATGGAATCGATTGCGATGGCCAAGGCGATCGCCGCCAAGACGCGCCAGGCCATCGACCCCAACCAGGAGCTGATCGGCCAGGGCGTGGCCAACATTGGCGGCTCGTTCTTCCAGTCCTACCCGGCCTGCGGTTCGTTCACCGGCTCGGCGATCAACCTGCAGGCCGGCGCCAGAACCGGCATGGCGATGGTGTTCAACGGCTTGTTCGTCGTCGTCACGCTGCTGCTGCTGACGCCTTTGCTCTACCACCTGCCCAAGGCGACGCTGGCGGTGGTCATCCTGCTGGCCGTCAGCGGCTTGATCACGCCGGCGGCGATGCGCCATTGCTGGCAGGCCAGCCGCGCCGATGGCGCGGTCGCGGTGACGACCTTCGTCGTCACCATCCTGGCCGCGCCGCACCTGGACAAAGGCATTCTTTTTGGCGCCGTGCTGGCGATTGCGCTCTACCTCTACCGCACGGTGACGCCGCGGGTCGCTTTGCTCGGGCGCCATCCCGACGGCACGCTGCGCGACATCAAGGTCTACCCCCAACTGCCGACCAGCGAGCGCGTGGTGGCGCTGCGCTTCGACGATTCGCTGTACTTCGCCAATGCGGCCTTCTTCGAACAAGCGGTGCTCGAGGTCGTCGCCGCCAAGCCGCAGATGCGCTACCTGCTGATCGTCGGCAGCGGCATCAACCAGATGGACGCCTCGGGCGAGGAAGTGGTGCGCCACCTGGTCGAGCGGCTGCGCAGCAGCGGCGTCACGCTGGTGTTCGCCGGCATCAAGAAGCAGGTGCTCGACCTGATGCACCGCACCGGGCTGCAGCCCTTGATCGGCAGCGAGAACTTCTTCCCGAACGAAGACCAGGCGCTGGTGGCGATCTACGAGCGGCTCGGTGAAGGCGGCAGCGGCGCCTTGCTGCCGCGGCCTGCAACGGGCGGGGCCGCACGATGAGCCGCCTGGCCAGCGCCGGCCGCTGGTTGCCCTTCCTGCAATGGTGGCCACTGGTCACGCGCGACAGTGCCAAGGCCGATTTGTCGGCGGCGCTGCTGGGGGCCTTGATCGTGCTGCCGCAGGCGGTGGCCTTTGCCGCCATCGCCGGCCTGCCGCCGCAGTACGGCCTTTATGCGGCGATGGTGCCGGCGCTGGTGGCGGCGCTCTGGGGTTCGAGCTGGCACCTGGTGTCGGGGCCGACGACGGCGATCTCCATCGTCGTCTTCGCCGCCGTCAGCCCGCTGGCCGAAGTCGGCAGCGAGCACTATGTCGGCCTGGTGCTGACGCTGACGCTGCTGGTCGGCCTGATCCAGCTGGTGATGGGCGTGGTGCGGCTGGGGGCGCTGGTCAACCTGATCTCGCACACGGTGATCATCGCCTTCACCGCCGGCGCCGCCTGCCTGATCGCGGCCAGCCAGCTGAAGAACTTCTTCGGCCTCGAGGTGCCGCGCGGCCTGCCGTTCCACCAGTTGCTGATCTACGCGGCACTGCACCTGGGCGAGACCCATGTCTGGGTGACGCTGGTCGGCGTCATCACGCTGGCGGCCGGGCTGCTGGCCAAGCGCTACCAGCGCCGTGTGCCTTACATGATCGTCGCCATGGTGGTCGGCAGCGCCGCCGCTGCGCTGCTGAACCTGCTGCTCGGCGCTGACAAGACCGGCATCACCACCGTGGCCGCGCCCGCCAGCGGGCTGCCACCGCTGTCGCTGCCCGATCTGTCGCTGACAGCGGTCAACAGCATGCTGTTCCCGGCCTTCATCGTCGCCGTGCTGGCGCTGACCGAAGCGGTGGCGATCGCCCGCTCGATCGCCAGCCAGTCGGGCCAGCGCATCGACAACGACCAGGAGTTCATCGGCCAGGGTTTGTCCAACGTTGCCGGCTGTTTCTTCTCGGCCTACACGTCGAGCGGCTCGTTCAACCGCAGCGGTGCCAACTTTGCCGCCGGCGCGCGCACGCCACTGGCGGCGGCGATGTCGGCGGTGTTCCTGCTGCTGATCGCGCTGCTGGCGGCGCCGCTGGTGGCATTTCTGCCGGTGTCGGCGATGGCCGCCATCCTCTTCATTGTTGCCTGGGGCCTGGTCGACTTCCGCCATGTCGGCCAGATCCTCAAGCGCCACCCGCGCGAACGCACGATCTGGCTGCTGACCTTCGTCGGCACGCTGGTCGACCTCGAGAAGGGCATCTTCCTGGGCATCCTGGTGTCGCTGGCCTTCTACCTGTACAGCACCTCGCGGCCGCTGATCCAGGAGCGCGCGCCGCCGAGCTCCGAGCTCAGCAACCTGCGCCGCAAGCTGATCGACGTCGGCCCCGACGCGCCGGGTTGCCCGCAGCTGGCGATGTTGGCGGTGCACGGGTCGATCTTCTTCGGCGCCGTCGACCATGTGCGAAACCACTTGCGCAGCATCGACGAGGCCGACCCGCGGCGCAAATGGGTGTTCGTGCTCGCCCAGGGTGTCAATTTCGTCGACCTTGCCGGCGCCCAGATGCTGGCCCAGGAGGCGCGTCGGCTGCGCGCGCTGGGCGGCGGGCTGTTCCTGGTGGCGGCGCAGGCGCGCATGTTGCGCGCCATGATCGAAGGCGGCGAGGTCGAGGCTGTCGGCCGCGATCGTTTCATCGCCCACAAAGGCGACGCCTTGCGCGCCGTCTATCCGTTGCTGGACTCCGAGATCTGCCGCCACTGCAAGGTGCGGGCCTTCCAGGAGTGCCACGAGGCGTTGCCCAGCGGCGAGCCGCGCCCGCCCGCCGAGACATCCGATACCGCGAACGAGAGGAAGACCGCCCCATGAGCGACGCACTGAACTATCTGATCAAGGCCCGGCCTGATGCCGTCGGCCACTACTTCGCCTTTCTCAAGGCCTGCGGCAAACACCTGGACCCGAAGACGCGCAACCTGATCTCGGTCATCACCAAGGTCCACTCCCAGACCGAGCGCGGGTTTCGGCAATACCTGGGCCGGGCGCTGCGTGAAGGCTGCACGCCGGCCGAAGTGCTGGACGCGCTGCTGATGGCGTTCCCGACGCTCGGACTGGCGCGCATCGTCTGGGCGGTCGACATCATCCTGACGATGGACTTGCCCGAGTTCCAGCCCGGCGCCATGGGCGCGGCCGGCGAATGGCACGACGTCATGGCCACGCGCGGCGTCAAGCCTGGCGCCGTGCAGCGCGTCGACTGCGACGGCCGCGGCCTGTTCGTCTACCGCGCCGACAAGGAATGGCGGGTCTACGACAGCCGCTGTCCGCACCAGACCACCAACATCCCCCACCTGGCCTTGAAGGATTGCCAGCTGACCTGCCCGAAACACCAATGGGTGTTCGACCTGCGCAGCGGCGACTGCATCGCCAAAGGCGACAGCCCGCTCAAGCAGTGGCCCAGCAAGGTCGTCAAAGGCCGCTTGCTGGCGCATTGGTAGCACCGTCCTGCTTTTCCCCCAGTCCCTTCGAACGACAACCCGCACAGGAGACCAACCATGACCGGATCGAAACGCATTCTGAAGACCGTGCCACTGGCAGCGCTGATCGCGGCGGCATGGCCCGCCCAGGCGACCAACGGCATGAACATGGAAGGCTACGGATCGATCTCGACCGCGCTCGGCGGCGCTTCGCAAGCCATCGACCATGGCAGCGCGGCGATGGCGCAGAACCCGGCCACGCTGGCGCTGATGGCGCTGATGGCGCCGGGCAGCCGGCTCGACGTGGCGGTCGGGCGCCTGGGCCCGAAGGTGACGAGCACGATGCCAGGATTTGGCAGCGCCGAGTCGGGCGGCACCTCGTACCTGATGCCTGCCTTCGGCTATGTGCGCCGCCTGGGTGGGCTGACTTACGGCGTCGGCGTCTTTGCCCAGGGCGGCATGGGCACCGAGTACGCCGCCAACACCTTCATGGCCGGCGGTTCGGGCCAGCCGGTGCGCAGCGAACTGGGGGTCGGGCGCGTGCTGCTGCCACTGGCCTACCAGGTGACGCCCGAACTGGCGCTTGGTGCCACGCTGGACTTCATGTGGGCCGGCCTGGACATGCGCATGGCTGCCAGCGGGGCCCAGCTTGGCGCGATGGTGACCAGCGCCTCGGGCAACCTCGGCGGGGCGCTGCCGGCGCTGGGCGGGGCGCCCTGGGCGCGCATCGATTTCTCGAATTCCAGCGATTTCTCCGGCGCGGCGTCGTCGACCGGCTGGGCCGGCAAGTTCGGCGCCGTCTTCAAGGCCAGCCCGGCGCTGACGCTGGGGGCCTCGTACCAGCTCAAGTCGGCGCTCAAGGACATGAAGACCGGCAACAGCGGCGCCAGCCTCAGCGCCACCGGCGGTTTTGCCGACACGGGCCGCATCACCGTGGTTGACTTCCAGTGGCCGAGCATGGCCGCCGTTGGCCTGGGCTGGCAGGCCACGCCGGCCTTGCTGGTGGCTGCCGACGTCAAGCGCATCGGCTGGGCGTCGGTGATGAAGGACTTCAAGCTGCGCTACGACAGCGCCGGCATGGGCGGCTCGGTCAGCTTTGCGATGGCGCAGAACTGGAAGGACCAGACCGTCACCAACCTCGGCCTGGCCTATGCCGTCAACAGCCAGCTGACGCTGCGAGGCGGCGTCAACCTGGCCGACAACCCGATACCGGCGGCCTTCGTCAATCCGTTGTTCCCGGCCACTGTCGAGCGCCACTACACGGCTGGCCTGGGCTACAAGACCTCGGCGACGAGCGAGTTCAACGGCGCGCTGACGGTGGCGCCGAGCAGCCAGGTGACGAACGGCATGGGCGTGGTCGTCAGCCATCGGCAGACCAACCTGCAGCTGATGTACAGCCACCGGTTCTGAGGGGCGCGCTGGCAGCTGGCGGCCCAGGCATGATGCGCGGATGAACACCGAGAATCGATTCCGCCCCATGGCAAGCATTGGTCGCCGCCGCGTGCTGACCTTGCTGCCGGCCCTGCTGGCCACCGGCCTGGGCACGGGCGCCTGCGCCGCCGACCCCGCCGACGTCGTCAGCCTGGACGAAGCGCGCAGCGCCCACGAAGCTGGCAAGGCGCTGCTGATCGACATCCGCGAACCCGTCGAGCACAGCACCGGCATTGCCGCCGGTGCCCGCCTGCTGCCGATGCGCCAGCTCGAAACCCGCTGGCGCGAAGTCCCGAACGACCCGGCGCAGCCGGTGCTGCTGATCTGCAACACGCAGAACCGCTCGCAGGCGACGCTCAAGGCGCTGCGCCGGCAGGGTTACCAGAACGTGCGCTATGTGAACGGCGGCATGGCCGAGTGGGCGCGCCGCGGCTGGCCCATGGTCAAGCCCTGAGCGGTCAGTAGGCGGCCAGCGTTTCCGGCCCGCGCGCGGTGGCGAAACTGCGCTCGACGCGCCGGCCGGGCAGGTCGATCACCGACACCGTGCCCTGGTCGTGGTTCATCACATAGGCCAGGCCTGTGGCGCCGAAGCTGATGCCCATCGGGCCTTTTTCGACCGCGATCTTGGTCGGCCTGCGCAACTCATCGACGGCGGCGATGGCGATCTCGCCAGTGTCGAAGCTGGTGATCAGCAGGTCGCGACCATCGGGCGAGACCTGCACGCGCTTTTGCGGGTTACGGCCTTCGGGCGTGGCCATCGGCGCCGCCCCGGGTTCGGCACAGGTGAGGGCCGAGAGCCGGGCGTAGGTTCCTTGGTCGGTGTCGTTTGTCATCAGCTTGAGCGCGCGTCGTGAGCCTGGAACAAGTCAGGCGATTCAAGCGGGCACACCCGCTCGGCAAGCTGAAGACTCCCTCGTGGCGCCATCACGGCCGCTGGCAGCGCAAAGAAAAAGGGCCTGGCGCAAGCCAAGCCCTTGGTCTGTCTGCATGAATGATGTGGTGGAGACGAGGAGGATCGAACTCCTGACCTTCGCATTGCGAACGCGACGCTCTCCCAGCTGAGCTACGCCCCCACGACAGCGCGGAGTTTAACATCGGCATCACTGAACCTTGGAGAGCCTTGATGACATCTCGCCGCGACCCCGCCTGGCTGGAGGCGCAATACAACAACCGAGCGCGCGTGCCGGACTATGCCCAGTTCCTGCAACGCTGGGCCGCGGCGTCGGCGTTGGCCCGGGACAAGAGCACCCACCACCTGGACCTGGCCTATGGCAGCGGTGCCGGTGAAACGCTCGACGTCTTCCCGACCAGTGCGCCCAAGGCCCCGGTGCTGGTCTACGTGCATGGCGGCTACTGGCGCGCGCTCGACAAGTCCGACCATTCCTTTGTGGCGCCGTCGTTCACCGTCGACGGTGCGCTGGTGGTGGTGCCCAACTACGCCTTGTGCCCGGCGGTGAGCATCGAGCACATCACGCTGCAGATGGTCAAGGCGCTGGTCTGGACCTACCGCAACGCAAAAGCCTATGGCGGCGACCCGTCGCGCATCGTCGTCGTCGGTCACTCGGCCGGCGCACACCTGGCTGCGATGCTGCTGAGTTGCCGCTGGAAGCAGGTGGCCGACGACTTGCCGGCGCAACTGGTTTCGGGCGCGCTGGCGATCTCCGGGGTCTACGACCTGGAGCCGATTCGGCAGACCGCTTTCCTGCAGACCGACCTGAAGCTGACGCCGACCTCGGTGAAGCGCCTCAGCCCGGCCTTCTTCCCACGGCCGCGCGGCAAGCTGCACGCCGTGGTCGGCGCCGATGAAAGCGAGGAATTCCAGCGTCAGAACGACTTGATCCGCGATGTCTGGGGCCCGACCTCGGTGCCGGTGTGCGAAACCCTGCCAGGCCACAACCACTTCACCGTGCTCAACAGCCTGGCCGATCCGGCCGGCCGCCTGCACGAGCTGGGGCTGCGTCTGCTGGGCTTGCGTTGAGTCATCTTGCTATAGGATTGTTGGCGGCCAGTGAATTTTTCTATGATGGACATTGGCGCTTTGCATTGGCTGCCGGCCGGCAGCTTTGGTAACGTTCAGGTTGTTGCGCGGCGGTTCCGCCGACAGCCATTTCTGATCAGAAGGAGCACTGAATGAGCTTGAAAGGATCGAAGACCGAGCAGAACCTGAAGGACGCCTTTGCGGGCGAATCCCAGGCCAACCGCCGGTATCTGTACTTCGCGAACAAGGCCGACATCGAGGGCCAGAACGACGTCGCCGCACTGTTCCGCTCCACCGCTGAAGGCGAAACCGGCCATGCCCACGGCCACCTAGAGTTCCTCGAGGCGGTGGGTGACCCGGCCACCGGCCTGCCCATCGGCAGCAGCCGCCAGAACCTGGCCGCCGCCGTCGCCGGCGAAACCCACGAGTACACCGACATGTACCCGGGCATGGCCAAGGCCGCCCGCGAAGAGGGTTTCGACGAGATCGCCGACTGGTTCGAGACGCTGGCCAAGGCCGAGCGTTCGCACGCGAACCGCTACCAGAAGGCCCTGGACGCACTCGTCGACTGACGAGTGCCGAGCTGGCGGGTCGTCGATCCGCCAGCCAGCCAGTTCCCAAGGGGCTTCAGGCCCCTTGTTCATTTCTGCAACGCATCACCCACAGGCAGCACCATGCGCGAAGGCAATCTCGAAGCCCCCACAAGGCACCCGCTCGACTGGAAGAACCCCGAGTTCTACGACGAGACGCTGGCGCTGAAGGAAATGGAACGGGTGTTCGACATCTGCCATGGCTGCCGTCGCTGCGTCAGCCTGTGCCAGAGCTTTCCGACCTTGTTCGACCTCGTCGACGCCACCGACGACGGTGAGGTCCACGGCGTCAAGAAAGAGGCTTACTGGAAGGTCGTCGACCAGTGTTATCTGTGCGACCTGTGCTACATGACCAAGTGTCCGTACACGCCGCCGCATGAATGGAACCTGGACTTCCCGCACCTGATGCTGCGCGCCAAGGCCATCAAGCACGAGAAGGGGCAGGTCCATGCCAGCGAGACGCTGCTGGCGTCGACCGACGTGCACGGCCAGTTCGCCGGCATCCCCATCGTCGTCGACATGGTCAACGCGATCAACAAGACCCGGCCGATGCGCAAGGCGATGGACAAGGCGCTGGGCGTGCACCCGGACGCCTGGATGCCCGAGCTGGCGCCGCAGCGCTTTCGCTGGGGCCGGGCGATGACCGGTGCGGCCAGCGTCGTGACCAGAGGCGAGCGCACGCCGGGCAAGGTGGCGATCTTCGCCACCTGCTATGTGAACTACAACGAGCCCGGCATCGGCGCCGACCTGCTGCGCGTGCTCGACCACAACCAGATCCCTTACGAGATCGTCGACAAAGAGCAGTGCTGCGGCATGCCCAAGCTCGAGCTTGGCGACTTGAAGGCCGTCGAGCAGGCCAAGAACGCCAACATCCCGGTGCTGGCGCGCTATGCGCGCGAGGGCTACGCCATCCTCAGCGCCATTCCCAGCTGCACGCTGATGTTCAAGCAGGAACTGCCGCTGATGTTCCCGGGCGACGCCGACACCCAGCTCGTCAAGGCGGCGATGTTCGACCCCTTCGAGTACTTGATCGCGCGCCACAAGGACGGCTTGCTCAAGACCGACTTCAAGGCCGCGCTCGGCCGCGTCAGTTATCACATCCCCTGCCACGGCCGGGTGCAGAAGATCGGCAAGAAGACCGAGGAGATGTTCAAGCTGATCGGCCAGAGCGTCGAGGTCAAGCTGAACACGGTGGAACGCTGCTCGGGCCACGCCGGCACCTATGGCGTGAAGACGGCGAGCCACGCGGTGGCGATGAAGATCGGCAAGCCGGTGTTCAAGGCCATGGCCAAGGACGAGCCCGACTTCATCAGCAGCGACTGCGCGCTCGCCGGTCACCACATTGCCCAGGGCATGGCCCAGGCCGGCACGCCGGCCAAGGCTTTGCAGCACCCGCTCAGCCTGGTGCGCCTGGCCTACGGACTTTGATTCGAACCTGCAAGGAGAAACCCATGACGATCACCCGCGACAGCTTGATGACGCTGGAAGCCTATTCGAAGATCCGCAAGACGGTGCGGCCCGAAGTCATCGCCCACCGCCAGCTGCGCAGCGTCGGTCTGGGCGAACACATCCGGCTCCAGTTCGAGGACGAACAGACGGTCCGCCGGCAGATCCAGGAGATGCTGCACATCGAGAAGATCTTCGACCAGGAAGGCATCCAGAGCGAGATCGACGCCTATGCCGCGCTGGTGCCTGACGGCAGCAACTGGAAGGCGACGATGCTGATCGAGTACCCCGATCCGAACGAGCGCAAGCGCGAGCTGGGGCGGCTGATCGGCGTCGAGGACCGCATGTTCGTCGAGGTCGAAGGCCATGCCCGCGTCTACGCCATCGCCGACGAAGACCTCGACCGCGAAAACGACGAGAAGACTTCGGCCGTGCACTTCGTGCGCTTCGAGTTCAACGCCGCCCAGCGCCAAGCGGTGCGCGCCGGCGCCGGTGTCAAGCTCGGCTGCGACCACACGAACTACCCGGCGCACACCTTGATTGCCGCCGAGACCCTGGCCAGCCTGGCCGGCGATCTGCGCTGAGCGTGCAGCACCAGGTGCCGGGCCTTAGCTCAGTGCCACCGCCTCGATCTCGATGCGCAGGCCATGGTGCAGCGTGGGCACCGGAACCACCGCGCGAGCCGGCCTTGATGCGCCCGCCCACTCGGCGTAGACGGTGTTGAAGGCGGGCCAGTCATCGATGCTGGTGATGTAGACCCGCACCTGCAGCAACTTGTCGATGCTGCTACCCACGCCGGCGAGCGCCGCCGCGACGTTGGCCAGGGTCTGCCTGGCCTGGTCCTCGAAGGTCGCATCGACCAGCCGCGTGCCGTCGGGCGCAATGGGCAGTTGCCCGGAAACGAATACCAGACCGCCACCGCGCACCGCGTGCGTGTAGTGGCCGCCGGGCGCGGCGATGGGTGGTGAATCACCAGCCACCGAAGCGCTCCCAGGTAGCGGCCGCAGCGCTGCCGCTGGTGACGCTGTAAGCGGGGAACTGCGCCGCCGTGGCGCAGGCGTGGTTGGGCAGGATGCGCAATCGCGAACCCAGCGGGAAACGCTGCGCTACATCCCGGGTCACGCTGCCGTCGCGTGCAGCAAGAATGCCGTGTTCCTGGTTGGCGCCGACCATCACCAGATCGTCCAGCCATTGGCCCTGGGCATCGCAAACGGCGCCGTAGCCGTGGTCGACGGCCTGGGCCTGGGTGCCGCGGTCCCGGCTCATTGCCATCCAGCCGGCGTCGACGAGGATCCAGCCCTTGTCAAGCTGATGGCCGATGACGCTGGCCAGCACCGACAAAGCCAGTTCGTCGCGCTTGGCGACGCCCAGATTGAGCATCACCAGGTCCTGGAAGACATAGACACCGGCGCGGACTTCGGTGACGCCGTCGAGCTGGCGCGCCGACAAGGCCGTGGGTGTCGATCCGACGCTGACCACCGGGCAGGGCAGCCCTGCGTCACGCAGACGCTGGGCGGCGGCGACACAGCGGCTGCGCTCCTGTTCGGCAAAGGCCACCAGTGCGGCATCGTCGCGGCAGCCGTAGGAGCCGCCGGCGTGCGTCATCACACCGACCAGTTCAGCGCCGCCGCTGTGCAGCGTGCGGCCGATCGCTATCAAGGTGTCTGAATCGGGCAGCACGCCGGCGCGGTGGCCGTCGGTGTCGACCTCGATCAAGACGCCCAGCCCCTGGCCCGCAGCCACCACCGCTTGGGCGGCGTCGACTGAGTCGACGATCACGCTCAGGCGGCAGCCGCGCGCCTGCAAGGCACGCGCCTGTGCCAGCTTGGCCGGCGTGATGCACACGGCATAGAGGATGTCGTCGAAGCCGGCGGCGAAGAACTGCTCGGCCTCCTTCAGCGTCGAGACGGTGATCCCCTGGGCACCGGCGGCACGCTGGCGCTGTGCGACTGCGATGCACTTGGCCGTCTTCACATGCGGGCGCAGCTTGACGCCGAGCGCGTCCATGCGCGTCTGCATGCGGGCGATGTTGTGCGCCATGCGTTCCTCGTCGACCAAGGCGCAGGGGGTGGCTAGCGTGTGGATGTTCATGCAGCAATGCTATGCGCGCAGCCCGCCGATGCCCGCATCGGTGGGCTGCTGCCATTGAAAAGTCTTCGGCTGAGGCTGCGCATGGCGGCGTCAGCGGCGCCGGCGCAGCCCGTCGATGCTGTACACCAGCAGCGCCGACCAGATCAGCACGAAACCGGCGGCGCGCTCGGCGCCGAAGGCCTCACCGTAGAGCCAGACGCCGAGCAAGAACTGCAGGCTCGGGCCCAGGTATTGCAGCAGCCCCAGCGTGGCCAGCGTGATGCTGCGCGCGCCGGCAGCAAACAGCAGCAGCGGGATGGCGGTGAAGGGCCCGGCCAGCAGCAGCCAGCCCAGCATCGGCGTTGCGCCCTGGGCCAGCACGCCCTGGCCTTGCGCTGTCCACCACAGCAGCACCGGCAGCGCCACCAGCGACTGCAAGAAGGCCTCGACGCCCAGGCCTTCGGTTGCACCCAGCGGCGCCGTCTTGCGCAGCAGGCCGTAGAGTCCGAAGCTGCCGGCGATCACCAGCGCCACCCAGGGCCATTCGCCCGCGCCAACGATCAGCCACAGCACGCCCGCGCCGGCCAGCAAGACCGCCAGCCACTGCGCCGGACGCAGCCGCTCCTGGAGGAATACATAGCCCAGCAGCACGCTGATCAGCGGGTTGATGAAATAGCCCAGGCTGGCGTCGACGATGCGCTCGTTGCTCACCGCCCAGACATAGACCAGCCAGTTGACCGCCAGCAGCGTGCCGCTGGCGACGAACAGCCCCACCGTGCGCGGCCTGGACAGTGCCGCGCGAACGGCGCCCAGACGGCGCGCACCAGCCAGCAGCAAGACCATGAAGAGCAGCGACCAGACCGTGCGGTGGACGACGATCTCCAGCGCCGGCACGCCCGCCAGTTGCTTGATGTAAATTGGAAACAGGCCCCACAGCACAAAGGCCAGGGCGGCGGCAAGAACACCTGAAGGCATGGGGCAGGGCGCTGGGCAGGGCGCCGACCGGGGAAGGTGCAGAGCGCTGCATTGTCTGTCGGCCGGCCGGCTGCTGCTGCTGCTGCTGCTGCGATTCGCGGGTGCATCATTCAGCCATGGCCAGAGTCCACTTCACGGCGCAGTTGCGGCGCTTCACCGCGACACCTCAGGTCGACTGCGACGCGGCGACGCTGCGCGGCGCGCTCGAGGCGGCTTTCCTGGCCAACCCGGCGCTGCGTGGCTACGTGCTCGACGACCAGGGCCATTTGCGGCCCAATGTCGTCGTCTTCGTCGATGGCCGGCGCAGCGATGACCGCGTGGCGCTGGCCGACCCCTTGGCTCCCGCCAGCCAGATCTACGTGATGCAAGCACTCTCCGGAGGATGACGATGAGTCAGCACCCCACCCGCAGTGACCGCGCCTGGGTCGCCACCCGCAAAGGCTTGTTCGAACTGCGGCGGCAGGGCGGCGACTGGCAGATCGAGCGCATCAGTTTTCTCGCCGATCCGGTGAGCATGCTGCTGCCGCCGCAGGAGGGTGGCGGCATGCTCGCGGCGCTGAACCTGGGGCATTTCGGCGTCAAGCTGCATGCCTCGGACGACCAGGGCGCGAGCTGGCGCGAGGTGGCCACCCCCGCCTACCCCGCGCAGCCCGATGGCGTGGCCGGGCCGGCCTGGAAGCTGGCGCAGGTCTGGTCGCTGGAAGCCGCTGGCGGCACCGTCTGGGCTGGCACCTTGCCTGGCGGACTGTTCCGGTCCAGCGACTTCGGCGCCTCCTGGCAGTTGGTCGACAGTCTGTGGAACCACCCGATGCGCAGCGAATGGGTTGGCGGCGGTGCCGACGTGCCCGGCATCCACTCGATCTGCCCGCACCCTGGCCAACCCGGCGAGTTGCTGGCCGGCGTCAGCTGCGGCGGCGCCTGGGTCACGCGCGACGACGGCGCCAGCTGGCAGGTGCAGGCCCAGGGCATGCGCGCCGACTTCATGCCGCCCGAGCTGGCGGGCGTCGAAAACGCGCAGGACCCGCACCGCATCGTGCGCAGCCCGACCCAGCCCGAAGTGCTGTGGTGCCAGCATCACTGCGGCATCTGGCGCTCGGGCGACAACGCGGCGTCATGGCAGGAGATCAAGGCGCCGGTGTCGAGCTTCGGCTTTGCCGTCGCCGTTCACCCGCAAGACGCCGACACCGCCTGGTTCGTGCCGGCGGTGAAAGACGAATGCCGCATTCCGGTCGATGGTGCGCTGGTGGTCAACCGCACCCGCGACGGCGGCAAGACCTTCGAGACGCTGCGCGGCGGACTGCCGCAGCAGCATTGCTACGACCTCATTTACCGTCACGGACTTGACGTGGCCGCCGACGGCCGCTCGCTGCTGATGGGCAGCACCACCGGCGGCCTGTGGGCCAGCGACGACGGCGGTGACCACTGGCAGACAGTGTCGCTGACGCTGCCGCCGATCTACGCCGTGCGCTTCGGCTGAAGCGCGTCCCACTCCGGTCCTGGCGGCGCGCTCAGCAGCAGCCGGCGGCCGTCGTCAGGGTGGGGCAGTTCCAGTGCCTCGGCATGCAGCCACAGCCGCTGAAGGCCCAGCCAGGCAGCCACCGCGCGGTTGTGTGGCCCTTTGCCATGGGTGGCGTCGCCCACCAGCGGGTGAGCGATGTGTTTGAAGTGGCGGCGGATCTGGTGCCGGCGACCGGTTTGCGGTAGCGCCTGCACCAGCGCGTAGCGTGAACTGGGGTGGCGGCCGTCGACGCTGAAGGGCCATTCGAGGCAGGCCAGCCGTGTCCATGCTGTCGTGGCCGGGCGTGTTGGCTGGCCGGCTGAAGGGCGCTCGGGGTCACGCGCCAGCGCATGGTCGATCACGCCTTGCGCGGCCGGCCAGCCGCGCACCAGCGCCAGGTAGCGCTTGCCCACCTGGCCGGCTTCGAAGGCCGCGCCCAGGCTGCGTGCGGCGTCGCTGTCGGCGGCGAAGACCAGCACGCCCGAAGTGCCCTTGTCGAGCCGGTGCACTGGCGCCCAGCTGCGGCCGGTCTGCGCACGCAGGCGGTCGAGCGCGTTGTCGTCTTCGTGGGCGTCGAGCGCGGTGCGGTGCACCAGCAGCCCGGCCGGTTTGTCGACGACGGCGATGCGCGCGTCCAGATGCAGCAGCCGCAGCGGCGCAGCGGCCAAGCCCGGAACTGTGGCATTCAGCACACGCCAGGGCCCCCGCGAGTAAGGGGTTTCATCTGTTCGAGGGACTGGGCAGCGCGGCGCATGCCGAAGAATGCCATGCATGCGCGTGCTGCCGTGATGTCGCGGTCGGTGTCGCTGCCCGGGAGAGACCACCATGCCCCAGACTTTCAACGTTGGATCGCGCTCGCTGTTCGTCACCGTCACGGCCTGGGTCTTCATGGCGCTGGCGCTGCTGGCCGCGGCGTCAGCCCTGGTGCAGAA
>JAUYAJ010000704.1 GCA_030693565.1 Rubrivivax sp. | reverse complement strand
AGGTGCGGACTCAAAAGTGGGGGTGGTGGGTTCGAATTCTTGGCCCGTATTGGCGCAGCGGAGCGGCGGCTTTGTCGTGAGTCGGGTTCACAGTGCCGGCCATAAGCTGCCATTCCGGTTCGTCAGGCCGAGTGACCGCTTCAGACTGGAGCAACACTCAGCGCGGCATGGCAACCGGAGTCGCGTATGGCTTGCTGCCGTCCTGCCGAGGAAGTCCCAACAATGCGGGCTATGGCACATGTCCGACTACACCGCAGCGTCACCCAAATTCGTTGAGCCTACGCTGGCCACTATGGGCGTCCAGCCCTGTCCGTTTGACGGAGTCGGATTGACGCGGGCCACGGGGTGGCTACTTGCCTGAACGCCTTCGGGCCCTTAGCTTCTCGAGTGTCCTAGTCACCGGTGGATCTGTTACTTCCTGGGGAATGATCGGATCATCGTCGTCGTAAAGCGCAGAGGAGTCCGGATCGTTTTCACCAATTTCCCATGCCGACCGGACATGCAGGTGCCTCTTCGCAAGGAAACTGGTCATCTCGATTCTCGGAGGAGCGCCCATATCGGCCGGCACCAGCAAATAGCCGCCGTAGCGCCGAAAGTTAGCGAGAAACATGTTGAGGTTCGTTGGAGTCTCCGGCGTCATGCGATTGATTCGCGAGACCGACACAAACACCTTTGTTTCACGATCGACGCCTTGCGTGATGTTTGGTCCAATCAGGACAGAATAATGTGCTGGGTTCTTCGCTGATACGCCCGTCACGATGACCACGCGGAGCGAGTCCTGCAGGTCCTCCTGCCCCCATTTCGCGCGCCACCCGGAGAATATGGGGAGACCAGCCTGCAAATCTCTGAACATCAGCCCAAGGATCGGTGGCGGCTGATTAGACATTGCGAAAAGCGTTCCTCCCCAACTCGCCTTGCTCCATGCGGGAATGTCGATGGGCGACAGCACCTGGCGATCCGTGTGCTTCTTCCGTGAGTTGTCGAACATTTCGGTCGACGGCTCGCCCTCGCCAAACTTTGGTGGCTCCTTCGAGTTTTGCGTAGAGCCCGTCGATACTGCTTTCACCCGCCAAGGCCGAGTCCGCATGCACTCATAGACCTTGTCATCGGGTTCGAACCAGTCAGAGAGACGAACCGCAGGCTCATGCTCAAATGCGTTCCTACCTATGGTCAATGCATCGCCAAGCAGTACCGCTCGTGCGAATGCTCGCTCATCGCCCGCGACACGATCAAGCCAGCTCTGAGCATCGCGAACGATGAACTGATGTGCTGCAATCTTGATCACCGTATCAATCAGCCAATCCGCGAACCCGTGGATAGCCTCAGGATTGGGAAAGTGAAGTGTCGATGGACATAAGATTTCAGCCTGCCCAGCACGATCTCCGACAAAACTGAAAGTCGGCAGAGTTGCGGACTCGACTGCGGTCCGGACCGTGATCGTTGTCCTTTCAACGTGCGGCAGCAGGTCGTGCTCGTCGGTTGTCGCCAAGAATGCCTCCAAGGCGCCAAGGAGCGACTCAGTCACACCAACGAGAGTCGGATCGGTCGGAGTGTCAACAACGAACTCCGCGCCCAGAATCACCGATCGGAGCGATGTCTTGGGTCCACCATTCAACGTGGGACGACTTGGAATATCCGAAGCAGCCGGTTGGTCTTGCCATGCCTCGAAGAACTGTTGCAACTCCTCCGCACTCCTTTCGGGCTTGAAGTAGCCTTCCGTCTTGATACGCTTCTCATGCCCAAGGACGAATAGCAGCGCCAGTCTCGCATTGGTCAACCCCAGCCGCTCCAACGCGTCTGGCAACTGCTCGGCGGACGGCTGCATCTCCAGTGGGAGATTCAAGAAGTGGATGCCAAGCACCCCCTCTTGCATCTGAACTTCCTCAGCGTACGACTCTCGCCGTCCTTCAGACATCTTGAGTTGCGTCGACACGAAGGCGGCCCAGGACATCGCCTGAAGAACCTGCGGGATACGTCCAAGCTGGAGTTCTATCCACGCCAAGCGCTGAAGAGTGCGCAGCGCTGACGGTGGCATCTCGCCACTACGCGCAAAGGCATGCAGACTTCTCTCAGCTGCGACAAGGATCTTGTTTCTGGCAGCCCACAGGAGGCCCGCGCGCTCATACGCAAAACTGCCAGCAACGAGCGTCAGTACCAAGTCGCCCTGGTACTCTTCCTTGACGAGAAGTTCCTCGGCTCGACCGATCCATCGGATTGCCTCATACGGGCGATCGTGATCGAGCTTTTGAAGGCCGCGATCGCGGTATGCAATGCCCGCAGCGCCGTCGCTTTGACGCTGCCGCGTAGCAGCGATCACCTTTTCGCAAAGCGCATCAAAGGCGGCGGTGTCGGCGAATGCCCCAAGCTCGTGAACTACGTTCGCGAGCCTCTCTACGGGGTACTGCCCCATTGTTGACGACTCGTCCACGATCTTTGCCAAATCTGTCCAAGCTGCATCCAAGGCATCGGGACTGCTGGCGCGCATGGCATCCGTCGCCTGCATCAGCGACAGGCTTGTCCGCGCCTGGAGGGCATTGTTTGGTCGAGATGCATCGCTGGCGATCGCCCCAAGCATCTTGATGAGCTTCTCTCTGCGAGTCGCTGATTGCGCAACGTCCTTGTCTATGTGGTCACGTGACTCGGCTGTGATCAGCAGGTTCCAGAGATTCAGAAGTCGATCAACATCGTCAGCCTCCGTCGAATTTTCCAGGTATCCCTCAACCTCTGAATAGAACTGAAGGAACGCCGGGTAGTCCTCATACCACCAGTGTGCGGTCCAAGCGCGGTTGTAGGCGACACGCATCAGCTGCTGCGAAATCCCGATGGATTTCGCCAAGCGTTCGGCCTGGGCGAATCGCCCCTCGACTTCGACACGCGGCCGATCTAGACCCCGAGCAAGGACCGCTCCCCTTAGGCAATCCTCTGCGAGTTGGAAGCGCGCGCCGTTGTAGCGAGTCTGGTCGGCAATCTGCAGGTCAAGCTCGCTCAACTCGGCGAGGCGACCAGTGTCGAGGGGCCCTATCCGACGGTGTCTTTCGACGCCTCCCGACTCGATGCCCAGAGCTGAGATCGCCACTGAGAGGTTGCCACGCTCATATACCGAAGCAACGATCCAGCTTCTGTCAACGATGTGTACGGGGAGTCCCGCGCCTTTTGACAGCTCGTCTTCGAGCTTTGCGCGATCCTTGTCGCTGACGAACTGGTTCGTGAAGAAGTAAATTCGTTTGTAGTCGCGGCCGGTGGAAACGACGCTCGCAACGTCTGCTCGCACCTTTGGCTTCCACGCCTTCTTGGCGCTGAAGGCGAATGCCCAACGCTCCGAACCGCCTGCAGGCTCTCCAACCCACCATCGCTCAGAAATCTCGGCCGCGACAGGATACGTCTCAGAGTCGACTTTGCTATCGCCGCCGCCAGTCGGCCCCGTCTGTACGCGCAAGTTCGGGCAGACCTCGCGCTCTGCCAGCTTCCGACAGAAGTGCTCGAACTCATACTCCTGCTTCCGACTTGTCAGCGTGTTAAGGTGGTACTCGAACACTGCCCTCGGAAGCACAGGACTGGCTTCAACCTCAGTATCCGAAAAGAGGTCGGGATGACGCGCGCGCATCAACTCCTTCGGACTAGGCAACTCGCGCCGCATGTCTGAAGTCTCCACCGCGTTGGCGGCCAGCAGCAACGTCTTCTTTTTGTCCATGGGGTCAGACGATGTCTCGTTTGGAGTTGACGGAGTATCGAGGGAAGTGGCTCGTCTTGTGGCGCAGAACCTGCAGCCTTCGCGCGCAGCCACTCGCACAGCGCGGATATTTTTCGATTGTGATCAAGCTGGAGACGAGGTGCAGGGCTGGCCCACGTCAAAAGAACGACACTGTTGATGCCGAGCCAAGCAGTTCTTGCCATGTCGTCCAGCTGAGGCGCCCAAGCCGGCTACGCCGACAGGCGAAATTGCCGCAGCTAGAAAGCGGCCCTTCGCGTCAGTTAGTTGAACGACGGCTTGGGGTCGTGAGTTGCCGCTCAGCCCTGCGCCATACAGCAGACGCACAGATCTGGTGTGCTGTTGCACGCTAGCCAGCTTGGTTCCGGGGAGCGTTGTACAGCGGGGATCGCCGCCAATAGCCTTGCGGCCCGCGAGTGAATGCGTCCCGCCGTCAACGGATGAAAACAGAACAGAGCGGCGTACCCCACTAGCATGGCGGCCCGCATCACCACCCTCGCCACTGCCGTGACCCGACCGCCTGCACCTCTGCCCCCGCACCCGCCTGGCTCAGCCCTTCCCCAGCCGTGGTGGCAGCGCCCAGAGCTTGTGCGTGCCTGGCGCGTGATGTTCGCGGCGCTGGTTCTCGTCATCGCATGGCTGGCCTTTTCGCCCAAGCCGCCGGACATCGGCACCGGCTGGGACAAGACCAACCATCTGGCGGCCTTCGCCGCGCTGGCTTTCGTCGGTGCGCTGGCCAGCACCTGGCGCTGGCGGCTGGCTGGTGGCTTGTTGGCCTACGGCGGCTTCATCGAACTGGTGCAGGCGCGCATTCCTGGCCGCAGCGGCGAGTGGAACGACTTGCTCGCCGATGCCCTGGGCATCAGCCTGGGGCTGCTGATGTCGGCTGCTTTGGCGTGGGCGGCGCAGCGCCGAACCAATCGGCCAGCAAGGCGTTGATGGCGTCGGCGCTTTCGTACTGAACCCAGTGGCCGGCGCCCGGCAACACGCGCCAGGCATGCGCCGGCTGACCCGCCACCAGCAGTGGCGCGATCTGCTCGGGTTCGGCGGTGACGTCGTGCTCGCCCCAGAGTAGCAACGTCGGCTGCTGCAGCTCGCGCAGCGTTGCCGGCAGCAAGCCTTGCAGTGAGATCGATCGGCTGCGAAACCGGGTCTGCCGGCAGCACAGCGAATGCACTTGCAAGGCCTGCTCATCGTCAGCCGCCGGCCCGTGAAGCATGAAACTGCCCAGGTTGAAGCGCAGCGCGGCGGCCTGTTCGGCGGCGTCGCCGAGCCGCCACTCGCGCAGCGCTTGAACCTGGCGGCGCCGGCCGCCATGGCCGGCCGGCCCCAGCAAGGCCAGACGCCGCACATCGCCGCGCAGCGCCGCCAGCCGCGCCGCCACCAGACCCCCGAAGGAGAAGCCGGCGAGGTTGATCACCGCGCCACGGCCGACCAGCGTGTCCAGGCTGGCCATCAAGGCGTCGACCAGGAACTGCAGCCGCTCGGGCGCGTGCGGCTCGCAAGCCAGCGGCTCGGAATCGCCAAAGCCCGGCATGTCGGGCAGCCACAGCGTGTGCGTGGCCGCCAGCGCCTGGACGTTGCGCACCCAGTGCAGCCAGCTGCCGTGGCCGCCGTGCAGCAAGACCAGCGGCGGGCCGTCGCCAAAGCGCCGCCAGCACAGCCGCCGGCCCTGGTGCACGCGCTCATGGCGTTCGGCACTGATGGCCAGGGCGGCAATGGCGTCGGACGACAGCGCAGCACCCGCGTTCATGGCTGCATCGCCGGGCTGCGAGCCAGGGCCTGTGGGCCGGGTTTGCGGCGTTTGTCAGTCGGACGAAGGACTTGCTGCAGCAGTTTCAAGGAGGGGCACTTTAGGGCGTCGATGCGCAATTGTCCCGCGCCAGCCCGCCATCGCCTGGATCGCAGGGTTCTTTCGCTAGCTCACTCCGTGATCCAGTGAGCCTGCAAACTGGCTGCATGCGATGGGCGATGTGCCCGCCGCCGCACCGGAGATGCACGATGAACCAGGCGACCCTCGATCTCGACCTCCTGCCCACCGACCATGCGGACCGCAGCGGTTTTGCACTGGGCTGGGACCATGCCCACCACGGCCTGGTGCCGCCGGCCGGGCTGCTGCTCGAAGGCACGCCGGTGAGCCAGGGCTGGCGCGCGGGCAAGGCCGTCTTTGGCTTGCGCACGCTGGGCTCTGGCGCGGCGGTGCGCCAGTGGCTGCAACTGCGCACCGAAGCCTGGCTGCAGGGCCGGGCATTCGAGCTCATGCAGGTGACGCCGCACTACCTGGCGCAGATCGCGGCCACGCATTGCCCGGTGACGCGGCAGGCGCTGGGCGGAGCGCCGCTGGCGGACACGGCGCCGGTGGTCGTGCGGCTGTGCAACGACGCCGGCTATGCCGCCGGCAACCTGGCGGTGCTGAGCCGGCGCGCCGCGCTGGCCAAGGCTGACACCACGCTGGCCGATGCGCTGCGCCATGCCGCCGCCATCGAAGCCGGCGCCGCCGAGTCGGTGGGCGGTCTGGACGCTGCCGGCTGGCGCCGACTGGCAACGCTGATGTCTTTCGTGACTCCGCTGAGCGCGCTCGACGCCGCCCGGCTGCCGCTGTGCGCACTGCCGCCGAACCGGGTGCGGGTGCTGAATGCGGCGCAAGGCCTGCAGGCCTTGCTGACGCTGCAGTTTGTCGCCCCGGGCTGGAGCCGGCGACTGCGCGCTGCCGTGGCCTGCTTGAGTGACCCGGCACTGCGCCACGACTTCAACCTCTGGGTTGGCGCGGTGGCGCCGCGCCGGCTTGCTGCGGGCGACAGCCAAGGGCCGCGCGCGGTGCGCCTGGCGCTGGAA
>JAUYAJ010000135.1 GCA_030693565.1 Rubrivivax sp. | reverse complement strand
GCAGCGATCAATGAATACGTCGCTCATCACAACACCGAACCCAAGCCATTCATCTGGACCAAGAGCGCGCGCGACATCCTGCAGAAGGTAATTCGGGCTAATGCGCGCTTAAGTTCCAAACAGAACGAAACACTACACTAGTGCCACGTGACGGCGGATGGACGGTAGTCGCTCAGCTAAGCCGCGACCCGCGGCCCTCGCGGACGCGCCGCTCGACCCTATTGAAAACGTCCTCGCGTCCCCGAGCTGGTAGGCAAGCCGGTAGGTCCCCGAGAGTTCCTTGGTCTCGTGGCAGCATGCTGGGCAGATGAGGCCAGCACCTGCGCCTGGTGAGATCAACTCAACCGTCGCCCAGCCAGGTCGCCCTGTACTGCGCAATTGCAGCGTGCCCGAGCGCGCGCATCGCGGCCTTGGGATCGTCCCCGTCCCGATTGACGATGTAGCGACACTGCCCCTTCACGGCATTGCCCAGGTTCAGCCCGTCGACGAAGGACTGCAGGCGATCGACGGCGTCCAGCTTCTCGACATGCAGCGACGTGGGCATGCCGGCCGCGTCCGACACCACGAACTGATACGGCTTCAAGTCGATGACGACGGTCCTGATGTTGCGCAATCGCCGCCGCAGGTCAGCGAGCGCAGCCTCGAGGCACGCCCGGCCGACTCCCGGGCGCGCGCCGCTGCGCCGCTCCCACAACCACACGAACGCCAAGTCACCCGCATCGATGAGGGCCTGGGCGTCGTCATGCTGCTCGAAGAAAGCGGTGACTTGCAGCAAGTCGACGTCGGCGAGCGTGTCGGCCGCGGTCATCAGATCCAACCTCCCGCCGGCCGGTGTGCCATCGATTCGATCGAAGCAGTACGCCATGCCGTAGGTGATCGCGTCCGGCAACTCGCTCGCCGCATCGTCGCGCAGTTCGGCGCACCATTCGTAGGCTCGCACGGAGCTCCCGTCCTCGACCGCGTAGCGCATCACGTCGATGCTCACGTCACTGGATCCGGTCTCAATCGTGTGGCGAGCGAGCGCCTTGCCCGCACCTTGCGACGCGCGCCTTTGAGGAGCCCACAGCCGATAGCCGTCGCTGGACGTGTCGACCATGAAGAACGATCGCAGCTTGCGTTGACCCAGCCTAGACTTCAGTGCCGACATGAGCAGATCCGCAAGGTCGTTGCGGTCGGCGGGGTCGTCGATTCCCGTCGGGAGGACTTGACCGCCGATCGTTCTGCCACCCGCCGCAATGCCGATGTGGGTCGGCGCCCTTTGTGTCGGGTCCTGGCGTGAGACTTCGAGCATCAGCCTGGGAATCGCCTGCAGACACAGGACGTGCCGAGCGAACGATTCGGCGAGCCCGCGCGGGCCGGCCGGCGTGATCAAGGGGCCGCCGAGCAGTTGCGCGAACGTGCTGTCGGGGTCGTCGAGCGGCGTCGGTCTTCGGATCACTGGTTGCGGCCCCGACGAGGCGCGCAGCAACTCCTGCAGGAACTGGAGCACCGAGATGACCGCCCTGCCCGGCTGAGCATCGGTGACCTCGACGAACCGCTGCCCGAAGTCGTCCTGGTCCAGCCATGATTCGTAGGCGGCCGTCAGTTTGTCGCGCAATGCTGGTTCGATCATCCTGACGCCTTGTTTGCCGGCTCCCCGGTTGAACTGAACTGCACGCGCCCCATTGATCAGTCTAGCGCCGGCAGCGGCCTGTCACCGCTTCGGAGGTGGTTTCGTCCTGGTTGGTTGGCCTGTCGCTGGCGCCGACGTAGCCGAGGAGCCCGCTCACCGCGCGATCGCCTCGGACAGGGTCACGCCGAGGCTGGCTTTTTGGTACTTTTTTGGTACCACCAAGAAAAAAGCACCCAGCGTCTCCGCCAAGTGCTTGAAATTCCTACCGAATTTGGTAGGCGCGAATGGACTCGAACCATCGACCCCCACCATGTCAAGGTGGTGCTCTAACCAGCTGAGCTACGCGCCTGCGAAGCCCACAAGTATATACGAGTCGGCGCGCACCTTCACTTGCGGCGGGCGTGACGAACGCCCGCGACGCGGCCGATCTGCGCCAGCACCTGCGCCAGCCGGGCGGCATCGACGGCCTCGACGGTGAAAGTCATCCACGCCGTGCCGCCGCCGTCCTTGACGCTTTGTGTGTTCACGCCGGTGACGTTCATCCGGTCCTTGGAAAAAACCTCGGAGATGTCGCGCAGCAGGCCTTGGCGGTCCTGCGCTTCGATGATGACGTCGAGCGGGTAGACCGCCGGCCGTTCGGCGTCGCGCTGCCCCCATTCGACGTCGATCACCCGTTCGGCGTAACGCTCGGCCATGTGCCTGAAGTTGCTGCAGCCGCTGCGGTGAATGGCCACGCCCTTGCCACGGGTGACGAAGCCGCCGATGGCGTCGGGCGGCGCCGGCCGGCAGCAACGTGCCAGCGTCGTCATCAAGGACTCGACCCCGACCACCAGCACACCGCCGCGGCCGCCGTTGCTCTTGGGTTGGTGCAAGGCGATCGGCTCGTCGGCTGGCGCCGGCAGCGCCGGGCGCAGCAGGTTCTCGATCGTGCGCAGCGACAACTCGTCCTTGCCCACGACCTCGAACAAGGCCTCGGCCTGCTTGAATCCGAGCTGCTCGGCCAGATGGTCGTGCTTGATCGCCGTGCGGCCTTCACGCTGCAGCAGCTTTTCCACCAGTTCGCGCCCGCGCGCGACGGTGGCGCTCTGGGCCTGGGCGTTGAACCAGGCGCGCACCTTGGCGCGCGAGCGCGGGCTCTTGAGAAAACCGAGCTCGGCGTTCAACCAGTCCAGCGACGGCCCGCCCTCCTTGGCGCTGACGATCTCGACCGTCTGCCCCGAGCGCAGCGCCGTGCTCAGTGGCACCAGCGCGCCGTCGACGCGGGCACCGCGGCAATGGTGCCCAAGGTCGGTGTGCAAGCTGTAGGCAAAGTCGATCGGCGTGCCGCCGGCCGGCAGGTCGATGATGGTGGCCTGCGGCGTGAAGACATAGATGCGGTCGTCGAAGGCCGGCTCATCGGCGGCGGGCACATCCTGCTGGGCGAAGTCGCGCTCCCAGGCCAGCAGCTGGCGCAGCACGGCCTTGCGGGCTTCGGCGATGCGCTCTTCGAAGTCGCCGCTGGCGCTGACACCGGCGTAGCCGCGCGCGCCGGCTTCCTTGTACATCCAGTGCGCGGCCACGCCATGCTCGGCGTGCTCGTGCATCGCCCGCGTGCGGATCTGCACTTCCAGCGGCCGGCCGTCGTCGCCCAGCACCACGGTGTGCAGCGACTGGTAGCCATTGGGTTTGGGACGGGCGATGTAGTCGTCGAATTCGCCGTCGACGGCGCGGTAGCGTTCGTGCACACGCGCCAGCGCCGCGTAGCAGGCAGCAACGTCATCCACGACGACACGCAGCGCGCGCACGTCCAGCACCTGGTCGAAGTCGAGCTGCTTGCCCAGCATCTTCTTCCAGATGCTGTGCAGGTGCTTGGGTCGGCCCTGCACCTCGGCCGTGAGCCCCGTTTCCTGCAGCCGCTGCGCCAGTTGCTCGCTGGCCGCGGCCATGCCACGTTCGCGCTC
>JAUYAJ010000696.1 GCA_030693565.1 Rubrivivax sp. | reverse complement strand
CGCCTGCCAGTGCTCGCGCCGGCGCTCGGCGCGCTCGCCGCTCAGGCGCAGCACCGAGCGTTCGCAGACCAGTGGCTGGATGCAGGCAACGCCAAGCTCGGTGGCTTTCTCGACCAGGATGTCCATGCGCTCGTTGGCCGGCATGCCCACGGCCAGCGTCACTGCCAGCGCCAGTTCGCGGTCGACCGGAAGGTTCGCACCGACCGCCACCCACACCTCGCTGCGGCCCATCGCCAGCACGCGCGCCGGCCATTCGCCACCGCCTCCGTCGAACAGGATCAAGGCGTCGCCGGGCTGCACGCGCCGCACCTGGGCGTGACGCGCCGGGCCTGGCGGCAGCGACATCTCGGCACCTTCGTGCAGCGGCGTGTCAACATACAAGCGGATGGGCATGATGGCGCGCAGTGTGCACCAGCGCGGCAGAATGCCCGCCAACACCGGAGGCCCGGACGATGGACGCACAAGCCTTGCTCGACGAAGCCAACGCCTGTCACGACGCCGATCCGGCGCGCGGCGCCGATCTGCTGCTGCGCATCGACCCGCAGGCGCTCGACACCGGGCAGCGCCCGCTCTACGGCTACCTGCTCAACCATGTGCTGGGCGAAAAACTCGGCGACTGGGCACAGGCGAACCACCACCTCACCGCCTTGCTGGCGTTGCCAGACCCATCGCCGGCGGTGCTGCGCCATGCCGCTGTCGCCGCCAGCCTGGCCGGCGACCCCAGCGCCGCTGAGCGCACCGAGGCACTGGCCGCCAGCGCCGCCGTCAGCTTGCGCCAGGCCGACGAACTGGTGACGCTGGCCGGCGTCGCCTTGCTGGCCGCCAGCCTGCCGGCGGCCGCCGCTGGCCAGCGCGCGCTGGCGGCCTTGGCCGTGCTGGACAGCCCCCATTGGCAGCAGGCCAGCAGCCTGGACATCCCCGCGGCCGCGCAGTGCAACAACCTGGGCAGCGCGCTGGTCGAGCGGCCACTGGCCGACCTGGCCGATGCGCGGCTGTGCCAGGCGATGACTTTGGCCGCGGTCTGCAGCCAGCAGCTGTGGCAGCGCATCGGCACCTGGGTCCATGACGAACGCGCGCTGTACCTGCGCGCGCTGGTGGCTTCGGCGCTCGGCCATGCCACCGAGGCGCTCGCCCATGCCGAGGCTGGCCTGGCGCTGATCGACGCCCACGACAGCGCCGACGAACAAACCGTCGACCGTGCCTTCCTCAGCCTGGAAGCGGCCTTCGCGTTGCAGCGCCTGGGGCGCCGCGACGAAGCCGCCAAACACCACGCCTGCGCCGACCGCCTGGCCGCAGGCTTTGGCGACAGCGGCTTGCAGACCTGGTTCGCCGACCGCGCCGCACGCAACCAGTTGCTGAGCCGCTGATCCCGCGCAGCGCGGGCCGGCACCGGCCCCCTGGCGTGCCAGATCGGGCGCGAAATGCCGCGCCGCTGTGCCTTTGCGCTCACTTTTTCTGGAACTAGCCCAGAACTGACGCTCTATTTCGGCGCTTGGCTGCCGACAACTCCAAGATCATCGCCTTCGGGCTGGGCAATGCCCGGTGCATCGCCTGTGCCCAGTACCTTGCTGTATCGCCACCGCCATGAAACTCCGGACCCTGTCGCACTCGTTCTTCAGCGCCATCGTGCTCGCGCTGGCAGCGCATTTGCTGTGCATGCTGGCGATTGCACGGGCCGAAAACGCGGCCGATGAGGCGCGCGAGAAAGCCCGGCGCACGACAGCCATCGTCGTCGACCTGGCCGAAGAGAACGATTTGCTCGGCCGCCTGGTGCAAAGCTACACGACGACCTCGGCAACCCGCTACCTGACCAATTACTACGCCATCCTCGCCGTGCGTGACGGCAAGGCCGCACCGCCACCAGGCGACGCGACGGTGTACTGGCGCAGCCTGATCGCCAACCAGCAGCTTCACCAGCCCAGCGAGTCGGGCACGCCGCTGGCCTGGCTGGAGCGCCTGCGGGCGCTCGACTTTCATGCCGATGAATTGCGCCTGGCTGAGCGCACGCTCGAAATGGCGATGCACATGCAGTCGGTCGAGCAAATTGCCTTCGCGGCCACGCAAGGTCTTTACAACAAGGTTTCGGGCGAGTTCGTCTCCGACGGCAAACCCGACCGCGAGTACGCCATCGAGCTCGTGCACTCGAACACCTACGAGATGCAGCGCGAGGCGATGGCCGAGACCGTCGGCCAGCTGCGCCAGCTGGCGACGGCGCGCGCCGAGCGCGGCGTCGAGCAGGCGCGCCAGCGCGTCAGCACCGCCATTCGTGTTGGCACCGTCATCGACGCCTTGCTGCTCGCCCTGGTGGTGGCCGTGATCGTGCTGATGCACCGCCGCGTGCTGGTGCCGATCCGCGCGCTGGGCCGCAAGGCGCTGCGCCACGCCAGCGGCGACTTCAAGTCGGTCAAGGTGAGCTACAAGCAAGCGGTGACCGAGCTGCAGTTCCTGGCCGACACGATGGACGGCATGGCGCGCTCGATCGCCGCCGACCTGGCCTCGCGCGACCGCGTCCAGCATGAATTGCAGCAGGCCCGCGAGCTGGCTGAATCCGCCACCCGCGCCAAGTCGCGCTTCCTGGCCAACATGAGCCACGAGATCCGCACGCCGATGAACGCCATCATCGGCATGACCCACCTGGTGTTGCAGACCGAGCTCGGCACCCAGCAGCGCGACCACCTGAGCAAGGCGCAGCGCGCGTCGCAGACGCTGCTCCAGCTGATCAACGACGTGCTCGACTTTTCCAAGATCGAGGCCGGTGGCATGGAGGTCGAAAAGGCCCCGTTCCGCATCGAGGACGTGGTCGGGCAGGCGCTGGACTTTGTCCGCCAGGCGGCGCAGAGCAAAGAGATCGAGCTGCTGTGCGACTACGTCGACCCGGTGTTGCTGACGGCGCGCAGCCATGTGCGCGGCGACGCCTTGCGGCTGCAGCAGGTGCTGACCAACCTGCTCTCCAACGCCGTCAAGTTCACGCCTTCCGGCCAGGTCAGGCTGCGCGTCGACAGCCAGCCTGCAGCCCCTGAAAGCGCCGATCGGATGACGCTGGTGCTGAGCGTGCAAGACAGCGGCGTCGGCCTCGACGAGGCGCAGCTGGCCAAGCTGTTCAACGAATTCACCCAGGCCGACAGTTCGATGACGCGGCGTTTCGGCGGCACGGGCCTGGGGCTGGCGATCACGCGCCGGCTGGTCGAGCTGATGGGCGGGCGCATCGATGTGCAAAGCCAGCCCGGCGTCGGCAGTTGTTTCACCGTGTCCCTCCCATTGCAGCTGGAGTCAGCGCCAGCATCGGCCGCGCTGCCCGGCGTGACCGCGCTGCGTGTGCTGCTGGTCGACGACATGGCCGACACGCGGGCGTCGATGCTGGGGCAACTGCGCATGCTCGGCATCGGCCGCGACGGCGCGCTTGCCTGCGCCAACGGCGCCGCCGAGGCCTTTGCCGCACTGGCGCAAGCGCGCGACCAGCGCGCCGCTTTCAACCTCGTGCTGCTGGACTGGGTGCTGGGCGACGGCGACGGCGGCGCCACGCTGGCACGCATGCGCGCCGAGCAGACGGGTTTGCGCGTGGTCGTCGTCTCGGCCTATGGCTCTGACGCCGTGCGCGCCCAGGCCCGCGCTGGCGGCGCCTCGGACTTCCTCAGCAAGCCGGTGCTGCCCGACGACTTGCGCCGGCTGTTCCGCGCCGACGACGACCTGGCCCGCGCCGCCATCGAGCTCACCGATGGGCAAGACCGGCTCGACGGCCTGCAGGTGCTGCTGGTCGAAGACAACGCGCTCAACCAGGAGCTGGCCTGCGAGCTGCTGCGCCTGCGCGGCGCCAGCGTCGACGTGGCGCACAACGGCCTGGAGGCGGTCGAACGACTCGCGGCCAGTGCAGTCGATGCCTACGACGTCGTCTTGATGGACGTGCAGATGCCGGTGATGGACGGCATCACCGCCACCCGCCGGCTGCGCGCGCTGCCGCGTCTGAACGCCTTGCCGGTGCTGGCGATGTCGGCCCATGTGATGGCCGAGGAACAACAGCGATGCCAGGCCGCCGGCATGCAAGGCCACATCGCCAAACCGATCGACCCGGCGGCGCTGTACCGCACGCTGGCACGCTATGTGCGCCGGCCGCAAGCGCCCGTGGCCGGGCAAGCAGCAGCCGCCGCCAGCGTCGATGGCTGGCCCGACATTCCAGGCTTCGACATGCTGGCTGCGCGCCGCCATGTCGACGGCAACCGCTCGCTGTGGGAGCGCGCCGTGCGCGCCTTTGCGGTCACCTGCGGCGAAGGCCTCGGCCACTGGCGCACCTGGGCCGAAGCCGGCCAATGGGCCGAGCTGCGCCGCTCGGCGCACACGCTGCAAGGGCTGGCCGGCACCGTGGGCGCCAGCGCCATGCGGGGGCCGGCGCAGGCGCTCGAAGAACAGGCCGGTGCCGGCGCCATCGACGCGGCGCTGTGGCCGCGCCTGGACGCCGCGCTGGCGCAAGCC
>JAUYAJ010000695.1 GCA_030693565.1 Rubrivivax sp. | reverse complement strand
ACGTTCAAAGCAAGCTCTCCGAGCCTTGCCAAATCACGTGTACGCAGCCGAAGACCACTGAAACCAAGACTGCGGCCGTTTGAGCCCTTGGCCCACTCGTACGCCGCGATCCCGAGGGGGCGGAACACTGCTTGTTCAGTGAAGCTCGAAGCCAGCTTGCCCGTAGCTGCCTCAAGCGCAAGCGATAGCAGATTAGCCGACAGGTTGTCGTATGCGAAAACGGCTCCGGGTGGCGCCGCTCGCTGACGCTGCAGAAGAAAGGTCAGCGCATCGGCTGTACCTGACGCAAATCTTTCCTGCGGCACGAAACCCGCTGTCATGGTGAGCAAGTGTCGGACTGTGACCGAGGCCGCGCTCTGACCCGACTTTGACAGTTGCAAGGCACAAAGCCTCGGTTCTGGCGTGTCGAGGTCGCGTAAGTGGTTGATTTGCATTGGCCCAGGCGGTCCATTTCGCGCCAAACGCCTAGATACACGGATCGGCTCCGAGGCCTTGATTTGTCGCTATTTTCGTGTCTAGCATTGGGCACATGTACTTGCGCGAATCCAAGCAGCGGCGAGCCGACGGCAGCACGGTGTCGTACCTGCAGTTGGCCGAGAACGAGTGGGTACCCGAGCGGCGCCGCTCGGAGACTCGAGTTGTCTTCAACTGCGGCCGTGCGGACGACCCGGCCGTCACCGAACGGCTTCGCAAGTTGGCCGCCAGCATCCTGCGCCGCTGCTCGCCCGAGGAGATCGTCGGCGCCAGCGGCGGCGACCTGCGTCTGGTGTGCGCCTGGCCCTACGGCGAGGTCTACGTGCTCGATGCGCTGTGGCGCCGCCTGGGCATCGACAAGGTCCTTGCCGCGCAGGCCCAGTCGCGCCGCCTGGGTTTTGACGTGGAGCGCGCGCTGTTCGCGATGGTGGCCAACCGGGCCTGCGCGCCGTGCTCCAAGCTGTACTGCTGGGAACAGTGGCTCAAGGAGGAGGTGCACATCCCGGGCACGCAGGGCCTGTCGCTGCAGCACCTGTACCGCGCGATGGACTTCCTGGAGGCCAACAAGGAACCCATCGAGCGCGAGATCTTCCACCGCGTGGCCGATCTGCTGAACCTGGACGTGGAGGTGCTGTTCTACGACACCACGTCGCTGCACTTCGAGATCGATCAGCCCGACCGTGGCGCGGGCGAAGACGACATCATGCACGGCAGTCTGGCCGCCGGGGGCAAGCCGTACAAGGCGCCGCGCAAGCACGGGCTGTCCAAGAACGGCCGCAGCGACGCGCCGCAGATTGTCGTGGGCCTGGCGGTCACGCGCGAGGGCTTCCCGGTGCGCCACTGGGTGTTCCCCGGCAACACCGTGGACGTGAGCACGGTGGCGCAGGTCAAGCGCGATTTGCGCGACTGGCAGCTCACGCGCTGCCTGTTTGTCGGCGACGCGGGCATGGTCTCGGCGGCGAACTTCAAGGCCTTGGCCGCCGGCGGCGGCAAGTACCTCATGTGCATGCCGCTGCGTCGCGGCGACGCACTGACCGAGCAGGTGCTGGCGCGCGCGGGTCGCTACCGCAGCGTCACCCAGCGGCTGCAGATCAAGGAGGTCGTGATCGGGGACGGCGAGCGGCGCCTGCGCTACGTGCTGTGCTTCAACCCCGAGGAGGCCGCGCGCCAGCAGGCGCATCGCCAGTACCTGCTGCGCGAGGTCCAAGCGGAGCTGGCCGCCATGGGCGACGCCACCCAGGACGTGCAGAGCAAGCGTGTGGCCGAGTTGCGCACCAGCCGGCGCTACGGCAAGTACCTCAAGCTCGGCGCCAAGGGTCTGGAACTCGACGCCAAGGCGATCAAGGCCGCCGAGCACTACGACGGCAAGTTCATCGTCCACGGCAACGACGACACGCTCAGCGCCGAGGACATGGCGCTGGGCTACAAGCAACTGATGCGCGTCGAGCAAGCCTGGCGCGACATGAAGAGCACGCTGGACATGCGCCCGGTCTTCCATTGGGCGCCGCACCGCATCCATGCACACGTGGCGATCACGGTGCTGTCGCTGCTTTTGGAGCGCACCGTGGAGCACGCCTGTAACGACACCTGGCGCAACGTCTCGGACCAACTGCGGCGCATCCAGCTGGCGCAATTGTCCAGCCCTCACGGCACCGTCTGGCAGGTTACCGACCCGACCGTGGACGCGTCTAAGTGCTTGAAATCCTTGCAGATCAAGCCTCCGCCAGCCGTTCTTCAGCTCGCCTGACACGGGCAAACCCCATAGATACACAGCCCTTCGGCGTGGGGCCGAAAAGCCGTTGCGCTGCGCGGGCTTACGAGGGCGTGTCACTTGTAACTGTCAAAGTCGGGTC
>JAUYAJ010000688.1 GCA_030693565.1 Rubrivivax sp. | reverse complement strand
GGCCGGCAAGCTGGCGCCGGCGGCGGTCCAGCGGTTCGGGGCGGCGCTGGTGCGCGCCGCATCGGCCGCGCTGTCGACCTGGGGTCGCTCGTCGCCGTAGGCGCGGCGCACCGTCAGCACCGGTGGCAGCGGCGCCGCCAGCGTGGCCAGGGGCACAGCCGCTTCGTCAGCGCTGCTGCTGCGCACGCCGAGCAGTCGCTCCTGCAGTTCGCGGTCGGCGGCCAGAATCGCCGCCGGCAATTCCTGCGCAATGCGGCCGTTGACCATGACGCCGATGCGGTCGGCGACGTCGACGGCGACGCCGATGTTCTGCTCGATCAGCAGCACGGCAATCTGCTGCTCGCCCGAGAGGTCGCGCAAAGCCTCGACGACATGCTCGACGATCAGCGGCGCCAGCCCTTCGGTCGGCTCGTCCATCACCAGCAAGCGCGGCTGCAACAGCAGCGCGCGGCCGATCGCCAGCATCTGCTGCTCGCCGCCCGACAACTGGCTGCCGCCGTTGCCCTTGCGTTCGGCCAGGCGCGGGAACATCGCATAGACGCGGTCGACGTCGCGGCGCTGCGGCGCCACCAGGCGCAGCGTCTCGTCCACCGTCAGCGACGGCCAGACACGCCGCCCCTGGGGCACATAGGCGATGCCGCGGCGGGTGATCAGGTGCGGCGCCATGCCGAGGATCTCTTCGCCGGCCAGACGCACGCTGCCGCGCGCCGGCACCAGGCCGGTGATGGCGTTGCACAGCGTCGTCTTGCCCATGCCGTTGCGGCCGACGATGGCGAGCACGCCGGCGTCCAGCCGCAGGTCGACACCTTGCAGGGCATGGGCGCGGCCGTAATAGACGTCCAGACCCTCGATCTCGAGCAGCGTGCCGCTGCGCGGCGCGTGGGCATCGCGCTTGGCTGAGAACCAGGCCATCAGTGCTTGCCCCCCATGTAAATGGCTTGCACCTGGGCGTCGTTCTCGATCTCGTCGGGCGTGCCGTGGCGCAGCACGCGGCCGTTGTGCATGACGGTGACGCGCTCGACCACGCGCAGTGCGATGTCCAGGTCGTGCTCGATGAGCACAAAGCTCATGTGCGCCGGCAAGGCCCTGAGCAGCAACACGAGTTCGCCGCGCTCGGCCGGGCTGAGCCCGGCGGCCGGCTCGTCGAACAGGATCAGCCGCGGCGCCCCGGCCAGAGCCATGCCGATCTCGAGCTGGCGCTGCTGGCCATGCGCCAGGTTGGCGACCCTCTCATCGGCGATGTGGCTGAGCCGGGCACGCTCAAGCAGCGATTCGGTGGCCCGGCGTGACGCGTCGCCCGCACCCGCCCGCCAGAGGCTGAAGCGGTTGTTGGCAACGCCACGCACGGCCAGGAAGAGGTTGTCGCGCACCGTCAGGTCGCGAAACAGCAGCGAAGACTGGTAAGTGCGACGCAGCCCCTTGCGGATGCGCTCGTAAGGCGGCAAGTCGGTGATGTCTTCGCCAAAGAACTGGATCCGCCCCGCCGTCGGCGGGAAGTCGCCGGTGA
>JAUYAJ010000686.1 GCA_030693565.1 Rubrivivax sp. | reverse complement strand
CGAGCCCGGCACGAATGGCCAGCATGCCTATTTCCAGATGCTGCACCAGGGCACGGACGTGATCCCGGTCGAATTCATCGCCGTCAAGACGCCGGCCCATGAACACCTCGACCTGCACCAAAAGCTGCTGGCCAACTGCCTGGCGCAAGGCCAGGCGCTGATGCAGGGCAAGACCGCTGACCAGGCGCTGGCCGAACGGGCGCCGACGGCAGCCGCCGACTTCGACCGCGCGGCGCTGGCGCGCCAGCGCAGCTTTCCCGGCAACCGGCCCAGCACCACCTTGGTGCTGGAGGCCTTGACGCCGCGTTCGCTGGGGGCGCTGATCGCGATGTACGAGCACCGCGTCTTCACCAGTGGCGCGCTGTGGGGCATCAACAGCTTTGACCAGTGGGGTGTCGAGCTCGGCAAGGCGCTGTGCGGCGAACTGCTGCCGCGCCTGACCAGCGGTGACGCCGGTGGGCTCGACGGCTCGACCGCCGGGCTGCTGGCCCGCCTCACGCGGACCGGTTGAGCCGCCTCAGAGTTCGAGCACGCTGTCCAGCCCGCGGTGCACGCCGATCAAGGTGTTGACCTTGCGGATGGCCAGCAACGCGCCGTCGGCATAAGGCTTGGCGCTGTTGCCCGAGTCGTGGCGGATCGTCAGCCGCTGATCGGGCATGCCGAAGATGACCTCGGCGCTGATGACGAAGCTGGGCAGGCGCAGCGAGTGCACTTGGGTGCCCGAGACCGTGGCGCCGCGCGTTTCGCGCGGGCCCACGGTGTCGGCCACCGGCACCGTGGGCTCGGGGGCGCGCACCTTGGACAAGCGGTAGGCCAGCTCGCGCGCCGTGCCGCTGGGGGCGTCGACCTTGTGATCGTGGGCGTAGTCGATGATTTCCCACTGCGGGATCAGCCGCGCCGCCGCCTCGGCGAACTTCTGCAGCAACACCACGGTCAATGCGAAATTGCCACAGGCCAGCACACCGCGGCCCTGCCTGCGCGCGACGGTGTCGATCTCGACGTAGTCGGCATCGGTGAGGCCGGAGGTGCCCACCACGACATGCGCGCCGCGTTCCAGCGCGGCCAGGATGTGGGCCTTGGCGCTGGCCGGCTTGGTGTACTCGACGAAGACGTCGCACGGCTGTTCCAGCGCCGCCGCCACGCTGGCGTGAATGGGCGCCGTCAAGCCGGGTTCGCCCAGCACGTCGCCGAGCGTGCGGCCGGCTTGCTGGCGCGCCACCGCGGCCACCAGGCTCAGGTCGCTGGTCTTGGCGATGGCGCGGGCAAGTTCGGAACCGGCCCAGCCGGTTGCGCCTGCCAGGCAGACTGTGAGTGTCATCGGAAGCTCCTCAAGTGATGGTGGTAGGGCTGCCGGCGGCAGCCTCGGGGAAACCGAAATCGCAGGATCGCGATGGCTCGAAAACGAAGCGCGGCCTGACTACTGGTACTTCGCCGCAGTGATGAACTGGCCGAACGACTCGCACCAGACCACGACGGTGTTGAACTGCGCCGGGTCGACGCCCGGCGGCACGCTGACGACGAAATTCTGGAAGGTCTTGACGTCGCCAACCAGCGCCATCTTGGGCTTCAGGCGTTTGAAGGCGTCGCTCGTTTCGACGAACTCCGGCGCCAGGTAGAGCTTGTAGTCGGGCCCGGGCGCCAGGCTGCCCAGCAAGGCCACCGACTGCGGCCCGACCGAGACCTGGCCTTCGCCCCAGTGCAGCGCGTCGCTGCCTTTGAGGTCGCGGCGAAAGGCCCCGGAGAAGCTGGCGCTGGCGGCGGCCGCAGCGACTTGCGCGACCGTCGGCGCAGGCGGCGCGATCAGGATCGGCAAGGCGTAGATCCCGGCCGCAAAGCCGGCGGCGCCGACCAGGCCGTGGCTGAACAGAAAAGTCAGGACGGTGCGCTTCTTCATGCGGGCGGACTCCTTGCTGTGCGGGCGTCGCGAGGGACGGCCGCGCCGGCTGTCAGACCGCGACGGTGTAGTTCAGCGCCATGCGCCCGCCGTCGACGACGACGATCTCGCCGGTGACGTAGCTGGCCGCATCGCTGAGCAGGTAGGCCACGGTTTCGGCGATCTCCATCGGTTCGCCCAGGCGTTTCATCGGCGTGCGGCTGAGGATGCGGGCGCGCGCCTCGTCGCTGGTCAGCACGGCGTTCTTGGCCAGTTCGGTGGCGATGGTGCCTGGCGCCACCGCGTTGACGCGCACGCCGCGGTCGGCCAGCGCCAGCGCCATCACGCGGGTCAACTGGTCGACGCCGCCTTTGCTGGCGTTGTAGCTGGCGATGCTGGGAATTGCCAGCCGCGAGTTCACCGAACTCATGTTGACGATGGCGCCGCCGGCGCCGGCTGCCAGCACCCGCGCCACCGCCTGGCCAACGAGAAAAGCGCCTTTGAGGTTGACGGCGATGACGGCGTCCCAGTCGGCTTCAGTGATGTCGAGGAAATCGGCGGCTTTGAAGATGCCGGCGTTGTTGACCAGGCCGTCGACGCGGCCATGTTCGGCCAGCGTGGCGGCCAGTGCGGCGTCGACTTGCGCCTTGTCGGCAACGTTGCAGTGCTGGTAGCTGGCTTGGCCGCCGGCGGCGCGCAGTTCGGCGGCCAGCGCCTGGCCGGCGGCATCGGCCAGATCCCACAGCGCCACTGCGGCGCCGTCGTGCACCAGCCGGCGCGCGCAGGCTTCGCCGATGCCTTGCGCACCGCCGGTGATGACGACGACGCGGCCGTCGAGTGCGAAGTGAATGCCTGTGTGCATGGCGGTGTCCGGGAATCGAAAAGGGTCAGTGTAGTGGCGCCTGGGCGTCGCTCGGCATCGCTCAGCGCCGCTCAGCGCGGTCGAGCCAGATCCCCATGCCCTGGGCGTTGAGCTCGATGTCCATGGCCAGCAGCGCGCTGGCGGTGCTGGCGTCCAGCGGGCATTGCTGCTCGGCCAGGCTGGCCAGGTAGAGGGCGGTCAGCTCCGCCTTCAGCGCCGCATGGCGGCCCGGCGCATGGCGCAGCCGCTGGCCCAGCGCCACCACCTGGGCCAGCAGGTCGAGCAGCAGCCGGCCCAGCCGGTGCACATCGTCGACGCGGCCGAAATGGGTCAGGTAGATGCAGGCCGGCTGCTGCGCCAGCAAGCGCTCGATCGACTCGCGCAGCGCCTCGGGCTCGAAGCGCACCGGCGTCGTCGTCGGCAGGATCCAGGCCCCGCGCGGGCCGTCGAACTCGCGGTAGCTGAGGCCGAAGGTGTCGCCGGTGAACCAGCCCCGCGTCGTCTCGTCCCAGATGCAGTGGTGGTGGCGGGCATGGCCTGGCGTGTCGACCAGCAGCAAGCTGCGACCGGCCAGTTGCAGCCGCATGCCGTCGTGGCTGCGGCGCACGCGTTCGGGCGGCACCGGCACCAGCGTGCCGTAGGAGCGTGCCATCTCCTGGGCGCCATAAACGGCGGTCGCGCCCTGGAACAAGGCGCTGGGGGCTATCAGATGGCGAGCGCCGCGCGGGTGCACGACCAAGGTCGCCGCGGGCAGCGATTGCATCAGCAGACCGGCGCCGCCGGCATGGTCGAGATGCACATGGGTGGGGATGACGAAGTCGACCGCGTCCGGCGTCAGCCCGAGCGCGGCCAGAGCCTGCAGCAGCCGCGGCACGGCGTGGTTGGTGCCGGTGTCGATGAAGGCCGCGCGCCCGCCTTGCACCAGCAAATAGGCGGCGTCGAAGCGCTCGCGCTGAAAGCCGGTGTCGATGGCGTGCACGCCCTGGCCCAGGGCGTCGACGAAAGCGGGCAGGGTGGCGGACATCGGCCGATTCTGGACCGGCGCTCGGGCAATCTGATGCTTTACAACTAAACTAAACGGCTGCGACAATCGCCTTCAGGAGGCAGCATTCATGCGCATCGTCTGCATCGGTGGCGGGCCGGCCGGCCTGTATTTCGGCTTGTTGATGAAGAAGCTCGACCCGGCGCACCGCGTCACCGTGGTCGAGCGCAACAAGCCCTACGACACCTTTGGCTGGGGCGTGGTGTTCTCCGACGCCACGATGGACAACATGCGCGTCTGGGACGCACCGACGGCCGACGCCATCGAGGTCGCCTTCAACCACTGGGACGACATCGAGCTGCACTTCAAGGGCCACGCCATCCGTTCGGGCGGCCATGGCTTCGTCGGCATCGGGCGCAAGAAGCTGCTCAACATCCTGCAGGCGCGCTGCGAAGCGTTGGGCGTCGAACTGGTGTTCGAGACCGAGGCCGATTCCGACGCCGACTACCCCGGCGCCGACCTGGTGATCGCCAGCGACGGCATCAACTCGCGCATCCGCCAGAAGTACGCCGATGTGTTCCAGCCCGACATCGTGACGCGGCCGAACCGTTTTGTCTGGCTGGGCACGAACCAGCTCTTCGATGCCTTCAACTTCCTCTTCGAGAAGACCGAGCATGGCTGGTTCCAGGCCCATGTCTACAAGTTCGACGACCAGACCACGACCTTCATCGTCGAGACGCCGGAATCGGTCTGGCTAGCCCATGGCCTGGACCAGG
>JAUYAJ010000680.1 GCA_030693565.1 Rubrivivax sp. | reverse complement strand
GATGTCGCTGCAGCTGAGCGATGAGTCGGTCACCAGCCGGGTGCCGACCACAGTGCTCTGGGGCGAGGCCGACGTCGCCTTGCTGCCCAGCCTGCTCGACGACCTGGCGCGCTGGGTGCCCGATTTGCGCCTGCTGCGCGTGGCCGGTGCCAGCCACTGGATTGTTCACGAGCAGCCCGAGCGCGTCGTCGACGAGATCGTGCGCGCGCTCGGCTGACGCTGCTTCAGCCGGCCACGGCGGCGCGCAGCTGGCGCTTGACCTGCTTGGCTGCGTCGCGCACCAGCGAGCGCGACGCAGCCACCTCGATCAGGTTGGCGGTGTGCAGGACCAGTAGCGCACGGCGCCGCATCGCCCAATAGGCGGTGGCCTCGGCGTTGGCCAGCAGCCAGACTTCGCCGCGACAGCCAGGCCACAGCAGCTGCGCCAGCGTCCACTGACCGTGCATGAACAGGCGCAGCCACTCGCCGGGCCGGCGCTGGGCCAGCCAGTGCTGGCTGGCGTCGCTGCCCGGTGCGCTGGTGCCAGCGGCCGGCGCCAAGGCGTCGAGCAGCGACGCCGGCACGGTATCGAGTTGCTGAAAGTCCAGCGCGCCGGCCAGTGTGGCGGGCGAGGCCTGGGCCGCAGCGAGCCGGTCCTCGAGCCGCTGCAGCGCCTCGATGCGTGCGCCGGCGGCCTGGCATCGCAGCTCAAGGCGATGAGCCTCCAGGTCGTCCAGCTGCCCCAGCGCGGCATCGAAGAGCGCCGCGTCGGGCCGCGCGTGCTGCGCCAGTTCGCCCACCAGGTGGCGGGCCGAGGTCATCCAGCGGCTGCGCTCGGCCTGCGCATTGGCGGGCAGCGTCTCGGCCAGGAAGGCCAGTCTGTCAACGGTGCGCCACAGCGGGTGGTCGTAGTCTTCCAGCGTCGCCGGGTCGCACGAGATGGCGCGCAGCGCGCAGGGTTGCAGGCGCGAGATCAACAAGCCCACATCGGCCGGCAGGCGGCGGCTGGCCAGGATGACATCGAAAAGGCGCGTCAGCAGCGCGGCGCGCTGCGGGTCGGCGGCGTCGGTCAGAAACAAGCTGATCAGCGGCGGCTCGGGCACCGGCAGCGCCTGGCGCAACTGGCCCAGTTCGGGAATCACGGTGGTGTCGTTGCGGCGCGGCCGCCTGGCGCCCGGCGGCAGTATCAGCGTGCGGTAGGTGGCGGGTTCGATGCCGGTGGTTTCGAGCCGGGCGCAGGCGCTGGCAAAGGCCTTGCGCAGCGATTGCGCCAGCGGCAGGCCAGCGTGGCGCATGAAGGCGGCGCGCACACCGCGCTCGGCCGGTAGCATCTGGGCCGCCGCCCACAGTGCGCGTGCCTGGGTTTCGGCGCGCAAGGGGTTGTGGTCGCGGGCGACATCCATGTCGCCGGCCAGCGCCGAGGTATAGGTCAGCAGCTCACGCAGCTCATGGTCGGCCACGCTCTTGACGGTTTCGATGGTGCGCGCCAGGCCGATCTCGACGGCGACCTCGTCTTCGTCGACCAGCGACAGCGCCGTGCCGGTGGCCAGCGCATCGAGCGGCGCGGCGCGGCGGCCCGACAGCTCGGCGGCGGTCTGCGTGCGCAGCGATCGCACATAGGCGTCGACCAGCAAGGGCCGCTGGGCCAGCAGTCGCCGCGGCAGCTCGGCCACGGCGGCGCGCTCTGCGGGCATCAGTTCAACACGCCCTGACTGCCACTGCGCGAGCAAGGCGTCGAGGGCTTGCTCAAACAGCAGCGGCGCGCGCAGGAGTTCTTCGTCGACGAAATGCTGCAGCGCGGGCGGTGCGTTCATGCGGCCTCATTGTCGGCAGCGCCGCCGTGCACCATGCAAAGAAAAGGCCCGCGTTTTCAGACGCGGGCCTTCGGTGAGCCGGGTGGCGCCGCCCGCGCCCCGCAAGGGACGCAGCGCAGGCGCCGGGCTGGACTTACATGTCCATGCCGCCCATGCCACCCATGCCGCCCATGCCACCCATGCCGCCGCCCATGCCACCGGCACCGGACTCGTCCTTGGGTGCTTCCGCGTCCATCGCTTCGGTGGTCAGCATCAGGCTGGCCACCGAGGCTGCGTTCTGCAGCGCCGTGCGGGTCACCTTGGTCGGGTCCAGGATGCCCATCTCGATCATGTCGCCGTAGGTGCCGTTGGCGGCGTTGTAGCCGTAGTTGCCCTTGCCAGCCAGCACCGCATTGACGACCACGCTCGGCTCTTCGCCGGCGTTGGCGACGATGATGCGGATCGGCTCTTCGGTCGCGCGCAGCACGATCTTGATGCCGGCGTCCTGGTCGCTGTTGTCACCCTTGATGGTGCCGGCCGACTGGCGGGCACGCAGCAGTGCGACGCCACCACCGGCGACGATGCCTTCTTCCACTGCCGCGCGGGTGGCGTGCAGGGCGTCTTCGACACGCGCCTTCTTTTCCTTCATCTCGACTTCGGTGGCAGCACCGACCTTGATGACGGCAACGCCGCCAGCCAGCTTGGCCACGCGCTCTTGCAGCTTTTCGCGGTCGTAGTCGCTGGTGGCTTCCTCGATCTGGACGCGGATCTGCTTGACCCGTGCCTCGATGTCGCCAGCAGCGCCGGCGCCGTCGATCAGGGTGGTGTTTTCCTTGCCCACTTCGACGCGCTTGGCTTGGCCGAGGTCGGCCAGCGTGACCTTCTCGAGTGTCAGGCCGACTTCTTCGGCGATGACCTTGCCGCCGGTCAGGATGGCGATGTCTT
>JAUYAJ010000679.1 GCA_030693565.1 Rubrivivax sp. | reverse complement strand
TGCAGGCGCGCGGGCCAATGCCCCTCGCGCAGGCAGCTGACGCAGCGCAACACTTCAGCCAGGCCTTGCATCGCCATCAGGCTGGCGCCGACCGAGATCATCATCTTCATCGGCCAGATCGGGATGCCGGCCGGGCTGTTGACGCTGACTTCGTGGATGCGCAGCGACTCGATGCCATAGCGCCAGCCGGCGATCACCAGCGCCAGGATGCCGGGGAAGAAGAACAGCAGGTAAAGCAGCAGCTCGACCGTGGCCTGGGTGCGCTCGGGCCACAGGCGGTAGAACATGTCGGCGCGCACATGGCCGCCGCGCGACAGCGTGTAGGCGCCCGCCATGTAAAACACCGCGCCGTACATCAGGTAGCTGAGGTCGAAGGCCCAGCTGGTCGGGTTGTTGAAGAGGTAGCGCACGACCACCTCGTAGCAGGTGCCCAGCACGAGCATCAGCGCGCACCACGAAAACGCGTGGCCGACGGTCTTGTTGATCTGGTCGATCGTGTAGATGACTTGCGGTATCAAGGCGGCCTCTCTCGCCGCGATGGCGCGCACCCGGCGGCACCCGGGCGTCGATCAACATCGCGGCGTTGATTGGACAAGCCGGCGCGTAAAAAAGTCGTATCGGTTTGCGCTGCCGCCGGCGGCCGGCCGCGGTAGCCACGGCCCCGCCCCTACACTGAGCCGGCCTTCAAAGGCGGGCGTTGCGCTACGGCAGCAGCCCGGCCCGCCGGAGCGCCCCCATGGAAGAATCGCTCGCCCTGCACCGGCGGCCCGCCCCGTCGGCCCCCGCCGCGATGCCACCGTCCGAACTCACTGCCCGCCTTGCCGCCTGGCGCGGCCGCGCCCGTGGCTGGACCCAGGGCTGGGCCACGGCCAGCGCCGTGCTGCTGCTGGCCACGCTGGTCTGCGCCGCCATCGAGCGCGTGTTCGAGCCCGCCAACCTGATCGCCGTCTACCTGACCGGCGTCGTCTACGTGGCACTTCGCTGCGGCCGCGCCGCGGCCCTGTTCACCGTCGTCGGCAGCGTCGTGCTCTTCGACCTGCTGTTCGTCGCGCCGCGCTGGTCGCTCAAACCGACCGATCCGCAGTACTTCTTCACCTTCGCGGTGACGCTGCTGGTGGGGCTGGTCATCAGCCACCTGGTGGCGCGCACCCGCCAGCAGGCCGAGCGCGTCGCCGAACGCGCGCGGCGCACGCAGGCGCTCAACCAGCTCGCGCTGCAACTGGCGCAGGCGCGCACTGGCGAGGCGGTGGCCGCGAGCGTCGCGGCGACGGTGGCGCAGGCG
>JAUYAJ010000659.1 GCA_030693565.1 Rubrivivax sp. | reverse complement strand
CCGACCTGCTCGCCACCGCCGCCCGGTTGCAAGAGCGCGACCAGGCTTATGCGCTGGTCAGCGTGCTGCGCGTGCAGGCGCCAGCCTCGGCGCGGCCCGGCGACAAAGCCGTGGTCACCGCCGACGGCATCGTGCACGGCTGGATCGGCGGCGGCTGCGCCCAGCCCGCCGTGCTGCGCACCGTGCGCCAGGCGCTGGCCGACGGCCGCGCCCGTGTGATCCGCATCGCCCCGGCCGAAGAAGGCAGCATGCGCGAACTCGACGACGTGCTCGAATTCGGCATGGCCTGCCATTCGGGTGGCACGCTGGAGCTGTTCGTCGACCCGATGCTGCCGCGCGCCCGCCTCATCGTCGTCGGCGACTCGCCGCTGGCCGCTGCACTGGCCGGACTGGCGTCGCGCGTCGGCCTGCCGGTGACAGTGATCGCCCACGGCGCCGACGCCGCGCGTTTCCCCGACGCCGAGCGCGTGCTCGCCAGCGACGAGCCCGGTGCCGACATCGCGCCTGGCAGTTTCGTCGTCGTCGCCACCCAGGGCCGGCGCGATCTGCAAGGCCTGCGGCTGGCGCTGGGCTTGCAGGCGCGCCAGGTCTTTCTTGTTGCCAGCGCGCGCAAGGCGCGGGTGCTGAAGGAGTCGCTGGTCGAGTCCGGGCATGACGCTGCGGCCGTGGCCGCCATCGTCGCCCCGGCCGGTCAGGCCATCGGTGCGCAGACACCGGAAGAGATCGCCTTGTCGGTGCTGGCCGCCGTGGTGGCGGCGCGGCGCGGCCAGCCAGACGCGGCGCCGCAAACCGTGGCCGGGCCGGCGCAAGCGCTGCGCCCGTTGCCGACCCTGCCCGATCCGCCGCCGGTCGCCGGCTCCTGCTGCAGTGGCGGTAGCGTTTCGCGCTGAGACCATGGGCTGCATCCTCAAAGGCGGTGGCGGCCTGTACAGCCGGCTCGTGGTCGGCGCCGTGCTGCTGGCCGCGGGCAGCGGTTCACGCATCGGCCACCGGCCCAAGTGCCTGCTCGAACTGGGCGGCGTGCCGCTGATCCGCCGCCAGCTGATCGCGCTGTCGGGCGCCGGCGTCGACGAGGTCGTGGTCGTGCTCGGCCACCATGCCGAGCTGATCGAGCCGCTGGTGCAGACCTTCCCGGTCACCCTCGTGCGCAACCCTTCGCCCGACGACGGCCAGGTGTCATCGCAGCGCCTCGGGCTGGCGGCCTTGACCGGCAAGCTCGACGCCGTGATCGTCGCGCTGGCCGACCAGCCACTGATCAACGCCCAGGACATCAGCGCGCTGATCGGCGCCTGGAAGCAGCGCGCCGAAGGCGTGGCCGTGGTCTACCCGCTGGCCGATGGCGAACGCGGCAACCCGGTGATGTTCAGCGCCGAGGTGCGCGAGCAGATCCTGCAAGGCCAGGCCCAGGTCGGCTGCCGCCAATGGCAGGCGGCGCACCCCGAGGCGGTGGCACCTTTCGTCACCGACAACCGGCGCTACAAGGTCGACATCGACACCCCCGAGGACCTGGCGCGCTTCGAGCGCGAAACCGGCCACACGCTGCGCTGGCCAGTCCTGGTGACCGACGCCGGATGAGCGCCGCGCTGGCGCCCGGCTTTCATGCGCTGTGGCCAACGCCCGTCGGCCTGCACCAGCATGGCGATGCCGGCGCGCTGAACCCCTTGCTGGTGCGTGTGCTAGGCGTGCTGCGCGCCACCCAAAGCCATGCGCGTGGCGCGGCGCCGGGCGCCTTCTTCGCCAGCGACGACGACTTGCTCAAACGTGTGCAGCTGCCCGAGTGGCAGGGCTTTGTGCGCTTCGTCGTCGAAAGCCTGCGCGACACCGTCAGCGCCGCCAACCGCGGCGCCTGGCCGGCAGCCGGCGTGGACTTGCGCGTCGCCATCGAAGGCATGTGGTTCCAGTGCAGCAACGGCGGCGCCTTCCACGACGTGCACACCCATGGCAACTGCTCGTGGTCGGGCGTCTACTGCGTGCAGGTCGACACGCCCGAGCAGCGCATCGCACACCCGGTCTACGGCGCGGCCAACGGCGTCACGCGCTGCTACGGCCCGCCTTTCGCGCAGCTGGGCGGCGCCCATGTCGACCTCGGCAACGCCTACCTGCAGCCGCCGCATGTCGACATCGAACCGCTGCCTGGCCAATTGCTGCTCTTCCCGTCCTGGCTGGCGCACCAGGCGCTGCCATACGACGGCCAGGCCGAGCGCATCATCATCTCGTTCAACGCCAGCGTGCATGCGGCCAGCGGCGACGACCGGCTGCATGGGTATAGCGCGGGCTGAAAGCTTGAGTCCTGCGCTGGCCGAAACCAGCTTGTAACTTCCACGCACGGCCTGTGGCGAGAATCGCTGCCTCAACACCATCCCCATCGACATGAAAAAGGCAGACATCAGCGGCAAGTGGGCCTTGGTCACCGGCGCCAGCCGGGGCGTCGGGCGGCAGGTCTGCCTGGGCTTGGCCGAACGCGGCTGCAACGTCGCGCTGCACAGCCGTGCCATCGCACACACCGACTCGCTGGCAGCCGAGCTCAAAGCCATGGGCGTGCAGACCTGCCAGTTCGCTGCCGAACTCGCGGACGAACAACAGGTGGACGCGCTGGTGACTGCGGTGCTGGCGCGCACGCCAGGCATCGACATCGTCTACAACAACGCGGCGCTGATGACGCCGTTCCGCGCCGACTGGCAACAAGTCCCGGCCGATGACTTCCGGCTCAGCTTCGCCGTCAACGTCACGGCGCTGGTTCGCATCTGCCACGGCCTGATTCCCGGCATGGTCGAGCGCGGCTGGGGCCGCATCGTCAACGTGACCTCGGGCATTCAGGATCAGCCCGAGCTGATCGCCTATTCGATCTCCAAAGGCGCGGTCGACAAGTTCGTCACCGACACCGCCGGCCACTTGAAGGGCGCCGGCGTGCTGATGAATCTGCTCGATCCCGGCTGGCTGCGCACCGACCTGGGCGGCGCCAGCGCGCCCAACGCGGTCGAGTCGGTGATGCCTGGTGCGCTCGTTCCCGCGCTGCTCGACGATGGCACGGCGGGCCAGCTGTTCTGCGCCCAGGATTACGCCGGCCAGACGCTGTAGCGCCGCTGCTGCCGCTCGCGCCTCAGGGCGGCGCGCCACTGGCGCGGCAAATGGGCAGCAAGGCTTGGCGCAGCAGCTGGCAATCGAGCGGCTTTTCGATGTGTCCGTCCATGCCGGCTGCGCGGCAGCGTTCACGATCATCGGCAAAGCTCTGCGCCGTCAGGGCCAGCACCGGCAGGCGCTGCCAGCGCGGTTCGCCACGCAGCAGCCGGGTCGCCTGGACACCGTCCGGGCCCGGCATCTGAACGTCCATCAGCACCAGGTCGAGATCGCCCGGCTGATGCTGTTGCAGCCAGTCGAGCACCTGCTGCCCGTCAGCAACCAGCTCGAAATGGGCGCCCAGGCTGCGCAGCATCTCGGTGACGACCAAGCCGTTGACCGGATCGTCTTCGGCGACCAGCACGCGCAGACCGGTCAGCTGGGCATGGGCATCGGATTGGCGCGCAGGCTGGAGCGCCGCGGCCACTGGCGGCTGCAACAGCGGCAGGTCGACGATGAAGGTGGAACCCGCCCCTGGCTTGCTCCTGACGCTGAGCGTGCCCTGCATCAGTTCGGTCAGCTGGCGCGAGATCTTCAGCCCCAGGCCACTGCCACCATGCTGCCCTGCCGTCGACGCGTCAGCCTGCACGCACTCACCAAAGATGCGGCTCTGAACCTCGTCGCTCATGCCGATGCCGGTGTCCGCAGCCCGCACACGCAAGCGGCCCGGCGTGTCGAGCTCGATCGCAATCGTCACCTCGCCGCGGTCGGTGAACTTGACGGCATTGGCCAGCAGGTTGACCAGCACCTGCTTCAAGCGCAGCGGATCAACACAAACCTGCAGCCCGCGCGCCGCCGGGTTGTCGCGACGCCGCAGTTCGATGCCTTTGGCGAGCGCGCTGCCGGCCACCATCGTCAAGGCCAGATCAACGGCTTCGTCGAGCCAGAAGGCCTGCAGGTCAAGCTCCAGGCGCCCGGCCTCGATCTTGGACAGGTCGAGCACATCGTTCATCAAGCCCAGCAAGTGGCGGGCTGACGCCAGCGTCTGCCCGACATATTCGCGCTGGCGGGCATCGAGCGCAGTGTCCATCATCAGCTGGCTCAAGCCGATCACGGCGTTGAGCGGGGTACGGATCTCGTGGCCCATGGTGGCGACGAAACGCGACTTGGCCGCGCTGGCCGCCTGCGCTGCGCCGTGCGCCTGGCGCAGCTCGTCCTGGTGCTGCTGCTGGCGCGCAAGTTCGCGCTGAACTTCGCCAGCCAATCGGTCTACCGTGTGCGCCAGCGCTTCCAGTTCGGCCACCCGCTGCGTGCCCGGGGCCGGCGCGGGCCGACAAGTCACCCTCGGCCATGCGCCGCGCCACCGTGGCCAGCGCATCGGTCGGGTGAATGACGCGCGTCCAGACCACCCAGGCGCCCGCCGCAGTGGCCAGCAGCAGCAGGATGTCGAGCAGCCACGCGGCGCTGAGCGCCGACTCCAGGCCAGCGGTGGCTTGCTCGATCTCGCGCTTGGATCGATCGGTCACATGCTGGCGCAGCCGCCGCGTGATGTCATCGAGCGCTTCGTCCAGTGCCAGCAGCGGCGGCCCGAAGGCCAGGGCGAGCGCTGCCGGCCGGTCGGCAGCGGCTTCGAACACTTGCTGGCTCAGCGCCTGCAGCGCGGCCAAGACCTGCGCCGTGCGCTCAAGTGCTGCACGTTCCTCGTCGTCAAAATTCAGCCGCGTCAAATCGTCCTTCAAGCGGCTCTGTGTCCGCGCCAGCGACTGCTCGAAGCGGCTGCGGCTGCCGACGTTGCCAGTCGCTGCCTGGCCTTGAGCATCTGCACCTGATGGTGGGTGCTGCCCTGCAAGTCGTGAACGCGCCCGCGCTCGCAATAATCAAGCTCAAACCCAGAAACCGAACCGGAAACCGCTGACGCGGCCCAAGCGCTCATGTCCCGATTGACTGCCCCCACCCGCTGGTTGACTTTGCTGCTGCTGGCGGCGCCCCTACCCTTGTTGGCCCAGGCGCCTGCGGCGTCGGCTGCAGCCCAGGGCGTGGCGGCCAGGACCGCCGCCTTCAGCCAGTTGGCGCTGCGTCCGCTGCGCGAAGCCGCCGCGGTGGTGCTGGCGCGCAACGACAGCCGCATC
>JAUYAJ010000132.1 GCA_030693565.1 Rubrivivax sp. | reverse complement strand
CGCCGGCGCCGGCGCCGGCGCTGGCGGGGCCGCGGGTTCGGCAAGCGCCGGCTTGCCCAGAGCGTCGAAGACCGCGGTCATGGCGTCGACGCGGCCGAGCAAGGGTTCGATGGCGAGCGCCGACAAGGCGTCGCCGCGCGCCACCAGATGCTCGATGGCGGTTTCGAGCCGGTGCGCCATCTCGCCCAGGCGCATCGCCCCGGCCAGTCGGGCGCCGCCCTTGAGGGTGTGCAGCGTGCGCATGCAAGCCGCCGGCGGCGCGCCATCGGCGGGCGCGGCGACCCAGTCGCGCATGCGCGTCTGCAACTGCGGCAGCAACTCCTCGCCCTCTTCCTCGAAGATCGGGAAGAGCTCGGCGTCGATGGCGTCGACGGCATCGATCTGCTCGTCGTCGTCGAAGGCGTCTGCACTGGCACGCACCGCCCGCTGCAAGGGGTCAAAAGCCGGCTCGGCCAGCGGCCCGAATGTGCCGGTGACGAAGACCGCTGCCTGCGGCTCCACGTCGTCAGCGGGCGACGCTGCGGCTGCGTCGTCGGGCTCAGTGGGCTCGGCGGTTTCGGTGGTGTCGGGCGTCGGCGCTTCGGCCGCTTCAGGCAGCCGCTCGTGGGCGGCCAGCCGCTCCATCAGCTCGGGCGCCACCTCGCGCAGGAAGCCGGCCGCGAACAAATGCAGCAGGCGGCGGATTTCCTCTGCGGCGTCGGTGAAGAGCTCGGCCTCGCCAGGCCGGCCATGGCCAGCCGCTGCCGAGCGCATCAGCGCATGTTCGAGCGCGCGTGCCAGCGCCGACAACTCGCTGTAGCCGACGGTTGCCGAGCTGCCCGCCAGCGAATGCGCCAGCGCCACGCTGGAGTCGGCCACCGGTCGATGGTCGTGCTCGAGCGCCCACTCGGCCAGTTCGATGCCAAGCCGGCGCGACAACTCATCGGCCTCGTTGAGGAAGATGTTGAACAGCGGAATGCCGATGCGCAGCCGGCCGATGACCTTGATCTGCTCGTCGTCGACAGCTTCCGGCGCGGCGACAGGTGGCGGCGGTGGCGGCGCCAACTCGGCGACCGTTTCGGTGACGGGTTCGACCTCGACCTGGACCTCGGCGATGACGGGCTCAGGCTCAGGCTCAGGCTCAGGCTCAGGCTCAGGCTCAGGCTCAGGCTCAGGCTCAGGCTCAGGCACGGGCGCGGGTTCCGACGCCGTTGCGGCCAACAAGGCCTCGAGTTCGCTGAAGTCGACTTCGGTGGCCTCGGCCGCGGCCGGCAGGTCGAGCAGGTCGTCGATGGCGGCGAGGTCGAGATCGGGCAGCGCGACCACGTCCTGCGGCGGCGCGTCCTCGCCGAGGTCACCGAGGTCGAACTCGAAACTCAGCTCGGGCAATGCCTCCGGCACCTGTTCGGGCTCGGGCTCGGGCTCGGGCTCGGGCTCGGGCTCGGGCACGGCATCGACCCCAGCGGCAATCTCGGGCGTCGGTTCGGCCACCGGCTCAGGCGCGGGTTCGCTCGCCGGCGGTTCGGCCAAGGCGGGCAGCAGATCGAGGTCGGCAGCGCTGGGCAAGTCGGGCACGCGCGCGGCCAGCGAGTCCGCGGCGGGCAGTGCAGGCGCTGCAACGGCAGGGGCCGGAATCGGCAGGCGCCGGCCGTCGATGCGCAAGGCGTCGGCCGCGCTGGCAACGCTGGCGGCCTCATGGCCGTCATCGCGACCGGCGGCGATGGCTTCGGTCCAGTCGCCCAGATAGGCCAGCGCCTCTTCGGTGAGCCCGCGCAGCGGCGCGTCCATGCGCGGGATCTGCGCCAGACGGACGTTGTAGAGCTGCTCGCAGGCCCAGGCGGCGTCGCCAAAGTCGCGCAGACCGACCATGCGCGCGCTGCCCTTGAGGGTGTGAAAGGCGCGCCGTATCGAGGTCAGCTCGGTCGGGTCCTCGGGCGTGTCGGCCAGCAGTGCCAGCGAGGCAAAGGCGCCGGCCACCACGTCGCGCGCTTCCTCGATGAAGATCTCGCGCATCTCGGGATCGTCTTCGAGTCCGGTGTCCAGGCTGGCCGGCGGCGCGGCGGCCTCGACCGGCGGCGGCGCCGCGGCGCTGGGTTCGACCGGCACGGCGGCTTCGGCCTCCGGCAGCGGTTCGGCCGCGGGCTCGGGCTCGGGCGCTGCCATGGCCGGCGCGTCGTCGAAGGCGGCAAAGG
>JAUYAJ010000656.1 GCA_030693565.1 Rubrivivax sp. | reverse complement strand
AAGGCGGCTGGCAGCTCGCCGGCGCTGCCGGGCTGGCCACGCTGGCGCAGCGGCTGCGCGCCGCCGGCACGCCGCCCCCGGTCACGGTTCCCGAAGGCTTGATGCTGACGCTGCGCGACTACCAGCGCGACGGCCTGGCCTGGCTGCAATACCTGCGTCAGCATGACCTGGCGGGCATCCTGGCCGACGACATGGGCCTGGGCAAGACCGCCCAGGTGCTGGCCCATTTGCTGGTCGAGCAGCAGGCCGGCCGGCTGGACCGGCCGGCGCTGGTGGTGTTGCCGACCTCGCTGATCGCCAACTGGCAAGCCGAGGCGGCGCGCATCGCGCCGGCGCTGCGCGTGCTGACGCTGCAAGGCCCGGCGCGCGCGCGCGACTTCCCGCGCATCGCCGCGCACGACCTGGTGCTGACCACCTACCCGCTGCTGTGGCGCGACGTCGACACGCTGCAAGCCCAGCCCTGGCATTTACTGATCCTGGACGAAGCCCAGCTGGTGAAGAACGCCGGCAGCCGCGCTGCCAATGCCTTGCGGCGCCTGAAGGCACGGCACCGGTTGTGCGTGACTGGCACGCCGCTGGAGAACCATCTGGGCGAGCTGTGGGCGCATTTCGACTTCCTGCTGCCCGGATTCCTGGGCGACGCGCGCAGCTTCACCCGCCTGTGGCGCAAGCCGATCGAAACCAATGGCGAGACCTTGCGCGCCCAGTTGCTGGCCCAGCGCGTGCGGCCCTTCATCCTGCGCCGGCGCAAGCAGGATGTGGCGGCCGAGCTGCCACCGAAGACCGAAGTCATCCGCCATGTTCAGCTGCTCGGCCACCAGCGCGGGCTCTATGAGAGCGTGCGTGTGGCCGCCGACGAGCAGGTGCGCCGGGTGCTCGACCGCAAAGGTTTTGCCGGCGCCCAGATCGCCATCCTCGACGCCATGCTCAAGCTGCGCCAGGTCTGCTGCGACCCCCGGCTGGTGAAAGGCACACGCACGCCGGCATCGATGGAGCGCGCCAAGATGGCGCTGCTGTGCGACATGCTGCCCGGGCTGGTCGACGAAGGCCGGCGCGTGCTGGTGTTCTCGCAGTTCACCGAAATGCTGGCGCTGGTCGAAGCCGAACTGACGGCGCTGGCGCTGCCCTTCCTGACGCTGACCGGCGAGACGCCGGTGCGCGAGCGCGGCGCCATCGTGCGTCGCTTCCAGGCACTGCACGAGCCGGTGCTGCTGCTGAGCCTGAAGGCCGGCGGCGTCGGCCTCAACCTGACCGCGGCCGACACCGTGATCCACCTCGACCCCTGGTGGAACCCGGCCGTCGAACGCCAGGCCACCGACCGCGCCCACCGCATCGGTCAGACCCAGCCGGTGTTCGTCTACAAGCTGGTCGTGCAAGGCAGCATCGAGGAGCGCATGCTGGCGCTGCAAGCGCGCAAGGCCGCACTGGCCGAAGGCGTGCTCGGCCACGACGCCGCCGGCGCCACCAAGTTCGGCATCGACGATCTGCGCGCCTTGCTCGCGCCGCTGACCTGAGAACGCTGCACACAAAGCGAATCCCAATGAAGAAGACCCCAACGGCCGGCGGCCTCGTCTACTCCACCGACCGCGGCCGCATGTGCCCGGCCTGTCGGCAGGCCCAGGCCGACTGCCGCTGCGCCGCCGTCAAGCCAGCGCCCAGCCCCGGCGGCGTGCGCGTCAGCCGCGAGAGCAAAGGCCGCGGCGGCAAGACCGTGACCCTGGTGCGCGGCCTGAGCCTGGCCGCCGCCGAGATCGACGCCCTGGGCAAGCGGCTGCGCGCAGCCTGCGGCACCGGCGGCACGGTGAAAGACGGCGTGGTCGAGGTCCAAGGCGACCATGTCGAGCGCGTGCTGGCTGCGCTGGCCAGCGAGGGCGTGAGCGCCAAGCGATCGGGCGGCTGAACGCAGCCGCCGACGCGGTACATTGCAGCGCCCGCGCCGACACCCGGCGCGCCGGCGTGGAAGGGTCCGGCATGCACATCCGGTGGTCTGGCGTTGGACTTCAACGAAGATCCGCAGCGTCAGCGCGGCGCGGGCCGCGCCGCTTTTGGCGGCTGTGGTGGCTGCTGCTGAGCCTGCTGCTCGCGGCGTCCTTGGCCTGGGCTCAGGTGGCGCCCTCACGGCCGCAGTCGCTGATCGTCGTCACCGACGACAACTACCCGCCCTACATCTTCCGCGACGCCAGCGGCGAGTTGCGCGGCATCGTCAAAGACTTGTGGACGCTGTGGGCCCAGCGCACCGGCATCGCCGTCGACCTGCAGGCCAAGGACTGGGCGCTGGCCCAGGAACAAATGCTGGCCGGCAAGGCCGACGTCATCGACACCGTCTTCGTCACCGCGCAGCGCCAGCGCCAGTACGACTTCAGCGCGCCCTATGCCCGGCTCGATGTGCCGATCTACTTCCACCAAAGCCTCAGCGGCATCGTCAATGCCGACTCGCTCAAGGGCTTCACGGTTGGCGTCAAAGCCGGCGACGCCTGCATCGACGTGCTGCGCCAGCGCGGCGTCGACAGCTTGAAGGCCTATCCGAGCTACACCGCGGTGATCGAGGCCGCCGCGCGCGGCGACATGCTGGTGTTCTGCGTCGACCAGCCACCGGCGCGCTACCTGCTGCACCAGCTCGGCCTGGCAGATCAATTCCGCCAGTCCCTGCCTTTGTACAGCGGCGAATTCCACCGCGCCGTGCGCAAAGGCGACGCCGCCTTGCTGGCCATCGTCGAAGACGGCTTTGCGCAGATCAGCGCCGCTGAGCGCCAGCGGATCGACGACCAATGGTTTGGCGCGCCGCTCAACGGCCGCAGCCTGTGGTCTTACGCGCCCTACGCTGCGGCTGCGTTGCTGGCGCTGGCGCTGGCCGCGCTGACGCTGATCGCCTGGAACCTCAGCCTGCGCCGCCGCGTCGCCGCCAAGACCGCCGAGCTGCAACATTCCATGCAGACGATGGACCGCATCCGCCAGGCCAGCGACCGCGCCTTGTCGCAGCTGAATGCGACGCTGGAAGCGGTTCCCGACCTCTTGTTCGAGGTCGATGGCGAAGGCCGTTACCACGACTGCTGGGCCAACCAGACCGAATTGCTGCCGATGCCGGCCGAACAGCTGATCGGGCGCACCGTGCACGAGTTGATGCCGGCGGCGGCCGCCAACACCGTCATCAGCGCCTTGCAGGCCGCCGCGATCAAGGGCACCGACAGCGGTGCCCAGTTGCAGCTGACGCTGCAAGGCCAGGAACGCTGGTTCGAGCTGTCGATCGCGAAGATGAAGAAAGACTCGGCGCCGCGCGATCACTTCATCGTCATATCGCGCGACATCACCGGCCGCAAACTCGCCGATCTGGCACTGCGCCAGAGCGAACAGCGCTTCCGCAAATTCTTCGAAGCCGGGCTGGTCGGGATGGCGATTGCGCTGCCCGACAAACGCTGGAGCCAGGCCAACCAGCGCTTGGCGGAAATGCTGGGCTATAGCGCGCAGGAATTGCAGTCGATCAGCTGGGCCGAGCTGACGCTGCCCGAGGACTTGCCCGCCAACGAGCGCGAGTTCGAGCGCACAATGGCCGGTGAGATCGACGGCTACACGCTCGACAAGCGCTTCATCCGCAAAGACGGCAGCTTGCTGTACGCCGCCATCGCCGTGCGCTGCGAGCGCGGCGCCGACGGCAAGGTGGCGCGTTTTTTCACCATCGTCGAGGACATCACGCGCCGCAAACGTGCCGAACAAGAACTGGCACGCCACCGCGACGAACTTGAACTGCTGGTCGAGGAACGTTCGCACGAACTGGTGCTGGCGCGCGACAGCGCCCAGGCGGCCAGCCGCGCCAAGAGTGAGTTCCTGTCGCGCATGAGCCACGAGCTGCGCACGCCGATGAACGCCATCCTCGGCTTTTCGCAGCTGCTCGAGCTCGACAGAGAGTTGTCGACCGGCTCGCGCCGCTTCGTCAAAGAAATGCTCGGCGCCGGCCGCCACTTGCTGGAGTTGATCAACGATGTGCTCGACCTGGCGCATGTCGAATCCGGGCGCATGACGCTGGCCACCGAGGTGCTGGCGCTGGCCGACCTCGAAGGCGAGGTGCTGACGCTGTTGCAGCCGCTGGCAGCCACGCGCGGTGTGCGCCTGTCGCCATCGGCCGACCGCAGCCAGCATGTGCGCGCCGATCGCGTCCGCCTCAAGCAGGTGCTGGTCAACCTGGTGTCCAACGCCATCAAGTACAACGTCGCCGGCGGCAGCGTGCAGTTGTCGGCGCTGGCGCTGGACGGCCAGCGCGTGCGCATCGGCGTGCGCGACACCGGTGTCGGCATCGAGGGCCGGCAGCTGTCGCAGGTCTTCGAACCCTTCAACCGGCTCGGCGCCGAATTCGGTTCGGTCGAAGGCACGGGCATCGGGCTGAGCATCTGCCAGCGCCTGGTCGGCCTGATGGACGGGCGCATCGGCGTCGACAGCGTGCGCGGTGTCGGCAGCGAATTCTGGGTCGAGTTGCCGCGCGGCGATGCGGCGCACACTCCTGCCCCAGCCACACCGCTGTCCGACTACGCTGTGCCTGCGCCGCCGCTGCTGGGCACGCTGCTCTACGTCGAGGACAACGCCGCCAACCTGCGGCTGGTGCAGCAGTTCGTCGAGCGCCATGTCGGCTTGCAGCTGTACAGCGCCAGTTCGGCGCGGCGCGGGCTTGAGCTGGCGCAGCGCCATCGGCCCGACCTCATCCTGCTCGACATCGGCCTGCCCGACATGGACGGCTACGCTTTGCTGCAAGCCCTGCGTGCGGACGCGCGCACCTGCGACATCCCGGCCGCCGCGCTCACGGCCCACGCGATGCCCAGCGACAGCCGCCGCGCGCTGGCCGCCGGCTTCGTGGCCCACCTCAGCAAGCCGATCGACCTGGCAGCCTTCGACGCCTTGCTGCACGACCAGCTCGGCGTCGGCCCGCTGGCGGGCTGACGATCCCTGGCGATCAGGGCCGCGCCAGCGCGCCCACCCGGCTCATCGCCAGCGCCGCCGCCGCGGTGCGGGTCTCGACGCCGAGCTTGGCGAACACATGTTCCAGGTGCTTGGTCACGGTGCGCGGGCTGGTGCCCAGGATGTCGCCGATGTCGCGGTTGGTCTTGCCTTTGACCACCCAGTACAGCACCTCGGATTCGCGCGCGGTGACGCCGAAAGCCAGCGTCATCGCCTCGACGATGGCAGCGTCGTCACTCTCGCGCATCACGATCAGCCACTCGCCGTCGCCGCCGTCCTCGAAGCTGTGCTCGGGCATCGCGTGCAGCGCGAAGGTGATGCGCCGCGCACCGCGCGCCACCGTCAGCGTGAGCGGCAAGGCGCCGGCGCGCCGGCGCAGCGATTCGCGCGCGACCCAGAAAACCACCTCCGGCGGCAGGCCCACCTCACCACCGCCGAAATGGTCGGCCAGCAGCTGGCGCGCCAGCGCGGTCTGCCAGATGCGCCGGCCGTCGCGCTCGCGCACCACCAGCGTGGCATGGCCGAAGGCGTCGAGCGCGTGCCGCGCCTGTTGCTGGCTGCGCGCCGTCTGCAAATGGGTGGCGATGCGCGCCAGCACTTCGCGCGGGCGGATCGGCTTGGTCACGTAGTCGGTGCCGCCGGCGGCGAAAGCCGCCACCACATGCTCGGTTTCGGTCAGCCCGGTCATGAAGACGATGGGGATGGCGGCGGTCTCGGCGTCGGCCTTGAGCCGGCGCGCGACCTCGAAGCCGTCGATGCCGGGCATCACCGCGTCGAGCAGCACGATGTCGGGCAGCACGCGCGCGGCCAGCGCCAGCGCCGCTTCGCCCGAGGTCGCCACCAGCACGGTGTAGCCGGCTTCGTCGAGCGCGTCATTGAGCAGGGCGATGTTGTCAGCGACGTCGTCGACGACGAGCACGACGTCGGCACTGCTGCGCAGCGCGTCGGCCAAGGGTTCAGAGTGTTCGGGCTTCATGCAAGGCCTTGTCGATGTGTTCGGTCATGGCGTCAAAGTGGAACTGGCGCGCCAGCAGGCGCTGGCGGGCGACGAAGCCGGCCTGCGCCGGGTCGGCGGCTTCGATGGCGTCGAGCTGGCGCCCGATGCCGCGCACATGGCCCAGGCCCACCGCGTCGCGCAGCATGCGCAGCTGTGCCGCCGGCGGTGGTGAGCTGCCCGCCGCCGCGGGCGAGGCCGGGGTTGGCAGCGGCGCAGCCAGCTGCCACTGCAGCCCCAGCCGCTGGCCCAGCCAGTCCAGCAGTTCAGCCACACGCACCGGCTTGACGATGAAGTCCTCGCTGGGCAGGCCGACGTCGTTGTCCAGCCGCTTGTCGAAGGCGTTGGCCGAGACCACCGCGGCCGCCATCGTCAAGCCGGCCGCGCGCATGCGGCGCAGCGTCTCCCAGCCGTCGATGCCAGGCATCGCAAGGTCCATGAAGACCGCGTCCAGCGGCGCTGACGCCGCCAGCTGGGCCAGCGCGTCTTCACCGCTGGCGGCGGTCAGCACCTCGAAGCCCAGCGGCTGCAGCACGTCGACCAGCAGCCGGCGGTCGGCCTCTTCGTTGTCGACCACCAGGATGCGCCGGCGCGGCCCGGCGTAGCCGGTGCGCTGCGCACGCTGGTTGTCGGCGCCGGGCGGCGCCGCCGCCAGCTCAGGCAGGAACAGGCGGATCGTGAACACGCTGCCCTGCCCCGGCGTGCTGCGCACCGTCAGCTCGCCGCCCATCAGCTCGGTCAGCATGCGCGCGATCGTCAACCCGAGGCCGGTGCTGCCGGCCGACATGCCGCTGGCCGCCGAGCCGCGCTCGAAAGGCTCGAAGACACGCGCCAGCTCGTCAGCCGTCATGCCCGGGCCGCTGTCCTCGATCTCGAAACGCGCCATGTCGCGCTGGTGCTGCACACGCAGCGTCACCTGCCCCTGGGCGGTGAACTTGACGGCGTTGCCAAGCAGGTTGATGAGGATCTGGCGCAGCCGCTTTTCGTCGCCGCGCACGGCCACCGGCAGCATGCCGACGACCTCGAAGCGAAAGCCGATGCCGCGCCCGGCCGCCTGCAGCTCGAACAGGCGCGCGATCTCGGCCAGGCCGTCGGCAAAGCGCATCGCGCGCACCTCCAGCGCCAGCTTGCCGCTCTCGATGCGGGCGATGTCCAGCGTGCCTTCGATCAGGCTCAGCAAGTGGTCGCCGCCGCGCCGGATCACGCTCACCGCCTGGCGCCGGTGCGCCGGCATCGCGTCGTCTTCTTCGAGCAACTGGGCATAACCGAGGATGCTGTTGAGCGGTGTGCGCAGCTCGTGGCTGATGGTGGTGATGTAGCGGCTCTTGGCACGGTTCGCCGCCTCGGCATGCAGCTTGGCGCGCTCGGCCTCGCGCTGGGCCTGCTGGAGCGGGCCGTCGGTGTGGGCGTGGGACGCGATCTCGCGCTGCAGCGCTTCGGTCTGCCGGTTCGACTCCTGCTGCGCGGCGTGGCGGCTGCGCTGCGCCAGCACCA